>NZ_JBBFKU010000020.1:0-61880 GCF_037481895.1 Tenuifilum sp. | reverse complement strand
TAGAAAAATATCAACTGATTATCAGGCAGTATGGTGAACAAACAGGTGAAATTACGTTTTAGTCGGACAATAGTGATTTTTTTTAACATGAGACTTCTTGTCATTTTTGTTTAGTTTAAAATTGGTGCTAACTCGTTTATATGCGCTACTTTGTTGCGCATTATTTCCATTTTTGGATGTATAGGCGCTCTAAAATAGCGTTCTATTTTTATTACAAGTATAAAAATTTTTTAAATCATAGAAAGCGCTTATTTATTTTTTGAGCCATTTTACCTAACGAATGAAGTTGTTCGTTGATAGTTGTTTGTTGTTCGTGAAGTATAATAGAACACAGATGAGACTGATTTAGAGGATTATCACTGTGTTTCTGTTTTACCACCATGTAGCACACAGCATTGCTTGTTGTAGAGCAATCAATTTAAGGTTGTAGCCCGCTTAACGGCTAACGTTTAACGGTTAACGGCTAACTAAGTTCTTTTATTCCACTTTTTCAGCTAACTTGCACTGGTGGTCGGGTTTTGATATTTTGTGTTCTTAAGCATCTGTTATAAATGTAACAATGTTAATAAAATAACGTAAATTTGTAACGGAATTGCTATTGCAAGCATTTGGTGTAAACACAAAATACGGTAGGAATGAAAATAGGGGAATTAGCCCAGCTGGTTGATGGTAAAGTGGTATGTGGCCACGCTATGCTCGACAGGGAAATTGAGTATGCTTTTGCCTCGGACCTGATGAGCGATGTGCTTACTGTCCGCGCTGACAAATTGTTGCTAATTACAGGTTTGGCCAACATGCAGGCGGTTAGAACCGCCGAGATGGCCGATATACCTGCAATTGTATTTGTTCGCAATAAAACCATTAGCGAGGATATGATTCAGCTGGCCGAGGATAATGGCATTGTTCTTATCGAAAGCCCTTTCACCATGTTCAGGGCTTCCGGCATTCTTTACAGTAAGGGTGTAAAACCGGTTTATTAATAGCATATGCACTTTGAGTACAGGGTTCAGGGAGGCGATTTTGTTAGGGCTGGGCAAGCATCGAGCCAGGTGAAAAAGATTTTAAAGCAGCTTAATGTTTCACCTAACATTATTAAAAGGGTGGTGGTTGCCCTGTACGAGGGGGAGGTTAACATTGTTGCTCATGCCTTTCAGGGTAAAATATATGTTGATATTGAGACCGATAAGATTCGTGTAGTGCTCGATGATGTTGGACCAGGAATCCCCGATATTGATTTGGCTATGAAACCCGGTTACTCTACCGCATCGCCAATTGTAAGGGAAATGGGTTTTGGTGCTGGTATGGGACTTCCAAACATCAAAGAGAACACCGATAAAATGAAGATTGCTAGCGTTGTTGGCGTAGGAACACGGTTGGAGTTTGAGGTTAACCTTAAGGAGTAGCGGAGGATAGCTGTGGCTGATTTGGAATTCTACCATGCGTTAAAAATTCTTCCCGATGTGTGCATCGGCTGCTCGCACTGTATGAGAGCCTGCCCCACCGAGGCCTTAAGGGTTGTAAACGGAAAAGCCAAGCTGATTAACAACCGCTGTATCGACTGCGGTGAGTGTTACAGGGTTTGCCCAACCCATGCCATTACGGTTCAACAGGACGATTTTAGTAAAATTTTTTCCTATAAACACCGCATTGCCCTTATCCCTTCTGTTCTACTAGGGCAGTTTTCAAAGGAAATTTCACACGATGATGTTGCACAAGCCTTACTGAGCCTTGGCTTTACATCCATTGTTGAGGTTGAGGATTCCGTGGAATATTTAATTGGCAAGCTGAACAGCTACATTGCTTCAACCGAGGTTAAACCGGTAATATCATCATTTTGCCCAGCAATAGTAAGGCTAATTCAGGTTAAGTTTCCCTCGCTTGTTGAGAATATCGCTCTGGTTAGACCGCCATTGGATCTTACCGCATCATATATAAAGACAAGCCTTTTGGAGCAAGGTGTTCCTGAAAAGGAAATTGGAATATTCTACATTACCCCTTGTGCTGCCAAAATAGTTGCTGTACGACATCCCGAGGGAGAGGAAAAGTCGGAGATAGATGGGATTATCAACATGGATTTTATCTATAACCGAATTCTGCGCGAGATAAAAGGTAAATTACCTACGGGAAATGAGCCAAAAATCATTTCGGAGCTTAGCCCCCGGAGTTACTCTTGGGCGCTAACAAACGGCGAAGCATCGTGTATCGATGGCCGATGCCTGGCTATTGATGGAATATGGAATGTTATTGAGTTTTTGGAGAAGGTAGAGAACGATGAAATTCAAGATGTGGATTACCTTGAGCTCCGCGCATGCGATGAGAGTTGTGCGGGTGGTATCCTTGCGCCGGGGAATAGGTTTTTAGCTGCCGAGCTAATTCGCAAAAACGCAAGTAAGGTATCGGTTTGGAGTATCAATAAAACCAACGATAAGATAGTAAAATACGATGCTTGCATTAGCGGGAGAACCGCGCTGAGCCCGCTTAGCCCAAGATCGATGCTGAAGCTCGATGAGGATATGGCAAAGGCCATGCTTAAGATGCAGCGTGTTAACCAGCTGATGTGCTTCCTGCCCGGTATCGACTGCGGGGTTTGCGGCGCACCTTCGTGCGTTGCGCTTGCCGAGGATGTTGCACAGGGTAGCGCATCGGTTTCGCAATGCGTTTTCCTCCAAAAAATCATGGAGCAAAACAAGCTTGACCCCGAACACTCGTTCCGGATCATGAAAAGAATTTGGGGTGAGAACCGGTTCCGCAAGGATTGCGACAAACCCATTAGGAACAAGTAAAAATATCAAGATATGACTGTAAAAGATATAGTTGATGCACTAAACCTGAAGGTTTACTCTGGTCAGGCCGGTTTAAACAAGGAGGTAGTTGGAGGGTATACATCCGATTTGCTGAGCGATGTTATGGGGAATGCCCCTGCCGGTTCCGTATGGATTACGCTTCAAACTCATGTTAATGTAATGGCCGTTGCCACGCTTAAAGATATTTCGGCTGTTATTCTTGTCAAGGGTCTTGAGCCTGAGGCTAACACCATGGCGCAGAGTAACAACGAGGCTATTCCAATCCTGGGAACCAATCTGCAAGCCTTTGAGATAAGCGGTCAGCTGTATAATCTTATCAGCATAAAATGATAGTAAAGGCCGATTTACACATTCACTCGGTTCTATCGCCATGTGCCGACCTGGAGATGAGCCCGGTGAATATTGTAATGCGAGCCGCTGAAATGGGGCTGAAACTTATTGCGGTTACCGATCATAACAGCACACTCCATGGCCCTCTAATCCGTACCCTGGCTGAACAGCATGGCATTTACTGCCTATACGGTGCCGAGGTAAATACCCGTGAAGAAATACACTGCCTTTGCCTGGTCGACACTGAGGATCAGCGCCAGTCGCTGCAGGCATTCATAGAGCAAAATATAACCAGAATCCCTAACAACCCCGATATTTTTGGGTATCAGGTAGTGGTAAATGAGCACGACGAAATAATTCAGGAGGTTGACTACCTCCTTCATGCAGCCCTGGTGAAAGGGATCGATGAGGTTGCGGAGTTTGTTCATGGGATAGGTGGGGTTTTTATTCCGGCACATGTTGATAGACCTAAGTATAGTGTTACCAGTCAGCTTGGCTTTGTGCCGCCATCGCTAAGTTACGATGCCCTTGAGATTTCAAGAAATACCACAGTGGATGCTTTCAAGCGAAACAACCCCATAAAACCCAACACGCAATTCATCCGAAATTCCGACTCGCATTTTCCTAGTCAAATAGGAACTTCCTTCACAGAGTATAATCTGGAAAGCTTATCGTTTAAGTGTTTTAAGGATTCCATACTAAACACGGGCAGTTCAACGGTATTGCCTGTGATATAGCTTTGGCACTTTGTTTAAAATCGATATAAATTAACAATTGGAGAATGAAGGACTTATCGCTTCACATCCTTGATATTGTTCAGAACTCGGTTGTTGCCGGTGCCAAGGTGATACAAATCATCCTTGAAATTAACACAGCAAATGATTATATTGAGCTCACTGTCAAGGATAATGGCAAGGGTATGGAGCAAGAATTTTTGAAGCGGGTAGTAGATCCCTTTACCACAACCCGTACAACCCGTAAGGTGGGCTTAGGAATCCCATTGCTAAAGCAGAATGCTGAGCTTACCGGAGGAACATTCAGTATCGATTCAGAACCAGGAGTAGGCACTGCTCTTAAAGCCCGTTTCATTAAGTCACACATCGATTGTTTACCCTTAGGCGATTTGGGCGGCACCATTGCGCTGCTCATTTGTTCCTACCCTGATATTGAGTTCAAGTTAAGCGTGGTTGTTGATACAACAGAATTTGCGGTATCTACATCGGAGTTACGCCAAGCGCTTGATGGGGTTCCGTTGAACGAGCCATCGGTTTACCCGCTGGTTAAGGAGTATATCTATTCGAATTTAGACGAATTACAAATAACGAATTTAAGCTGAAAAACATATTTTCAATTGTTAATTGCTTAACAATTGAATTTAATTTTGCAGAAAATTATTAGGTTAATATTACGAAACCAACCAAATACACACAAGGAGAACAAGTTATGACAAAAGTAAAGTCGCTTGCCGATCTGAAAAAGATGAAGGAGACCCTGCAAGCCAAAATCGACCTTAGGGAAAAGGGCGAAGCTGCAGAGAACCTTGTTCAGATTAAGGTAGCTATGGCTACCTGCGGTATTGCTTCGGGAGCAAAAAATGTAATGGATTTTCTGCTTGAGGAACTGGAAAAGCGTGGAATAAACGCTGTTGTAACACAAACCGGTTGCATGGGTTACTGCTATGCCGAACCTACCATTGAGGTAAAATTACCCAATGCCGACCCTGTTGTTTTCGGCTATGTTGACACCAAAAAAGCCGATGAGATTATTGAGAAATACATTAAGAACGGTGAACTGGTTGATGGAATTATTCCCGTTAACTACGAGTCAATTGATAACAAATAACCAACTGGGAGGTAATAGTAATGTCAAAGTATAAAATGCACCTGCTAATTTGTGGAGGCACAGGTTGTAAAGCTTCCTCAAGCGATGCAATAGCAGAGAAACTAAAACTAGAGCTGGCAGCCAATAACCTACAGGACGAAGTTCAGGTTATTATGACCGGTTGCTTTGGTTTTTGTGAGAAAGGTCCAATTGTAAAAGTATTGCCCGATAATACATTTTATACACAGGTTAAGCCTGAGGATGCTACCGAAATTGTAAAGGAGCATGTAGTAAAGGGTCGTAAGGTGGAGCGTTTGCTCTATGTTGATCCCACTAAGAAGGCTACCATTGAGGATTCAAAGCATATGGGTTTTTACCGCAAGCAAATGCGTATTGCGCTTCGCAACTGCGGTTTCATTAATCCTGAAAATATTGATGAATATATTGCTCGTGAGGGTTATCAAGCATTAGGTAAAGTGCTCACTGAATATACCCCACAGCAAACCATTGATATTATCAAAAAATCTGGCTTACGTGGTCGTGGAGGCGGGGGATTCCCAACCGGTTTAAAGTGGGAAATTGCCAGCAAAAACCATGCTGACCAAAAGTATGTAGTATGTAATGCCGACGAGGGCGACCCCGGTGCTTTCATGGACCGCTCAATTCTTGAAGGCGATCCACACTCAGTGCTGGAGGCCATGGCCATTTGCGGTTACTGCATTGGCGCCACAAAGGGTTTGATCTACATACGTGCTGAATACCCACTTGCAATTAAACGCCTAAAGGTTGCCATCGATCAGGCTCGTGAGTATGGGTTGCTGGGAAGCGAAATCTTTGGAACCAGTTTTAGCTTCGATATCGAATTACGCTACGGAGCCGGCGCTTTTGTTTGTGGTGAGGAAACTGCCCTTATTCACTCCATGGAGGGCTTACGTGGTGAACCAAGCAACAAACCCCCATTCCCTGCACAAAGTGGTTACATGGGCAAGCCAACCAACGTGAATAACGTTGAAACCTTTGCAAACGTACCACCCATTATTTTGAAGGGTGCCGACTGGTACTCGTCAATTGGTACCGAAAAGAGCAAGGGTACTAAGGTGTTTGCGCTTGCAGGTAAAATCAACAACGTAGGACTTATTGAGGTTCCAATGGGTATCACCCTGCGCGAGGTAATTTTTGAGATTGGTGGTGGTATCAAGAATGGAAAGAAATTTAAGGCTGTTCAAACCGGTGGTCCTTCGGGCGGTTGCTTAACCGAGAAACACCTCGATACCCCAATTGATTTCGACAACCTGATTGCTGCAGGCTCAATGATGGGTTCGGGCGGTATGATTGTTATGGACGAGGACGACTGTATGGTATCGGTTGCCAAGTTCTACCTCGATTTCACCGTTGAGGAAAGCTGCGGAAAATGTTCTCCCTGCCGTATTGGTAACAAGCGTCTGTACGAACTACTGGAACGCATTACCAAGGGCGAGGGTACAATGGAGGACCTAGAGCGTTTACGCAACTTATCGCAAGTAATTAAGGATACCTCGCTTTGCGGTTTAGGACAAACTTCACCAAACCCCGTTCTATCAACCCTGGATAACTTCTACGATGAGTATGTGGCTCACGTGGTTGATAAGAAATGTCCATCGGGTCAGTGTAAATCGCTCATGCAGTATGTTATTGATTCAGAGGCTTGCGTGGGATGTACGGCTTGTGCCCGCAACTGTCCTGTAAATGCAATCAGTGGCGAACGCAAAAAACCACACGAGATTAACCAGTCAATCTGTATCAAGTGTGGTGCATGTATGGAGAAGTGTAAATTCGATGCTATCAGCATTAAATAATTAGGGTGATAACAATGGAAACAGTAAAACTTACAATAGATAACAAACAGGTTGAAGTACCCAAGGGTACTACAATTTACAAGGCAGCCAGGAAGTTGGGTATTGATATTCCCGTTCTTTGCTACATGGAACTCCACGATTTGGGAGTTGAAAACAAGCCTGCCGGATGCCGTATTTGCGTGGTTGAGGTTGAAGGACGCAGAAACCTTGCTCCCAGCTGTGCAACTGAGTGCGCTGAGGGTATGGTTGTTAAAACCCATACCACCCGTGTTATTAACGCACGTCGCACTGTAATGGAGTTAATCCTTTCCGACCATCCAAAGGATTGTTTAACCTGTCCTAAGAGCGGTCGTTGCGACTTGCAGGATATGGCCATTAAACTCGGAATTCGCGAGATCCCCGGTCAGGAATACGCTGAGATGTCAACATACAAAAAGGACTTTTCTCCATCTATCATCCGTGATGTTGATAAGTGTATCATGTGCCGCCGCTGCGAGACCATGTGTAATGAGGTACAAACCGTTGGTGCACTTAGTGCTGTAAACCGTGGTTTTATGGCTGTTGTTGCACCAGCTTTTGAGCAGGATTTGGAAAAATCGCCCTGTACCTACTGTGGTCAGTGCGTGGCTGTGTGCCCCACCGGTGCATTAACCGAGGTTGACCATACCACAAAGGTTATTCGTGCTATTGCCGATCCTACAAAGACCGTACTTGTACAAACTGCACCTGCAGTTCGTGCGGCTCTAGGTGAGGAGTTTGGTATGAAGCCCGGAACCTTAGTTACTGGTAAGATGGTTGCCGCTTTACGCCAGATTGGTTTTGATTACGTTTTCGATACCGATTTTGCAGCCGACCTAACCATTATGGAGGAAGGTACCGAGCTGCTCGACAGGTTAACCCGATTCCTGAACGGTGACAAGAATGTGAAGTTACCCATTCTTACCAGCTGCTGCCCGGGTTGGGTTAACTTCTTTGAACACAACTTTACCGATATGCTCGATGTACCATCGAGCGCCAAGTCGCCACAGCAGATGTTTGGTGCAATTGCCAAATCATACTTTGCTGAGAAGTTGGGCAAAAAACGCGAAGAATTAGTGGTTGTATCGGTAATGCCCTGCTTGGCTAAGAAGTATGAGTGCCAACGCGATGAGTTTAAGGTTGATGGCAATCAGGATGTTGACTTCTCAATATCAACCCGTGAGTTAGCACACCTTATCAAGGAGTTTAATATCAACTTTGAGGAGTTGCCCGATGATGATTTTGACCGTCCGTTAGGAGAGTCAACAGGTGCTGGTGTAATATTTGGAGCAACAGGTGGTGTAATTGAGGCTGCTGTTCGTACAGCATATGAGGTTTATACTGGCAAACCACTGCCAAGGATCGATTTTACAGAACTCCGTGGTATGGAGGGTATCCGTTCAGCAACCATCGATTTCAATGGATTGCCAATAAACATTGGAATTGCCCATGGATTGGGTAACGCCCGCAAGTTACTGGAAGATGTACGCTCGGGTAAGGCAAATTACCATGCCATTGAGGTAATGGCCTGCCCCGGTGGATGTATTGGTGGTGGCGGTCAACCATTGCACCACGGTAACTCTGCCATTATCAAAGCTCGTATGGAGGCTATTTACCGTGAGGATGCTGGTAAACCAATTCGCAAATCGCATGAGAACCCCTACATAGTAAAACTATATGAGGAGTTCCTGGGCAAGCCCATGAGCGAAAAGGCACACCACCTGCTACATACTCATTATTTCAGCAAGAAAAAGGATATCTACATTAAATAGGGAGGAAACACAAATGTCACATATAAAGCTTGAGCTTAAACCCGAACAGGTAGCCAAGATTAAGGAAATATGCAAGTCGTTTAACAACGACCCGGGCGAACTGATAAATGTATTACACAAGACCCAGGAAACCTTTGGTTACCTACCCGCTGAGGTTCAGGAAGTAGTTGCTGCCGAGTTAAACATTTCGGTTGCTAAGGTGTATGGCGTTGTAACGTTCTACTCGTTCTTCACCATGATACCTAAGGGTAAGCACCCGATTAGCATTTGTACAGGTACAGCATGCTACGTTCGTGGTGCCGAAAAGGTGCTCGATGAATTCAAACGGATACTTAACGTTAAGGTGGGTGAAACCACACCCGATGGCAAGTTTTCATTAAACTGCCTGCGCTGTGTTGGTGCTTGTGGACTTGCTCCGGTAGTGCTGATTGGTGAAAAGGTGTATGGCCGTGTTTCACCCGATGGCGTAAAGGATATCATTAAGGAGTACGAAGAGCAATAAAAAGCATAATGCCTGATTTCAGGTATTAGTTTAGGTTGGTTATGTTTAGGGGTTTACATTTTTTGTAAGCCCCTAACTTTTTTTGTATTTCTTAACGCAAGTTTAATTAAACCAGTGTGTCATATCGGTGTTTAATTAATGTTGAATTTTAGGAATAACTATGATGAAAAAGATTTTACTGCTTTGGGTTATTGCAACAGTTACAGTAACCTCCATGGCTCAGGATAGAATGCAGGGCCGTAGTGGACAGAGTTTTGACATGAGCAACTTTAACGGGGTGATTACCGGAAAGGTTATCGACTCACTAGATAGAAATGGTGTGGAGTTTGCTAACATTGCGCTCTATAAACAGAAGGATTCGTCACTTGTAACCGGAACCCTTACCGATGCATCGGGTAGTTTTATGATTGAAAAGCTGATGCCCGGCCGGTACTATGTTGACGTAAAATTTATAGGCTACCAGAGCAGAAGGATAAGCGGAATTATGGTTTCGCCACGTAGCCCAAAGGTCGATTTGGGAACTTTCTCAATACTGGCAGCCAGTGAGAATATCGAAGCGGTTGTTGTTACCGGCGAAAAGAAAATGCTGCTCCATAACCTTGATAAAAAGGTTTTCAATGTTGATAAGGATATAGCGGTTGAGGGAGGAACTGCAGCCGATGTACTACAGAATATCCCATCGGTTGAGGTCGATACCGATGGTAATGTAAGTTTAAGGGGCAGCTCTAACGTCAACATTCTCATTGATGGCCGTCCATCCATGTTAAACAGCATGGAAGAATTACCTGCTCAAATGATTGATAGGGTTGAGGTTATTACTAACCCCTCGGCCAAGTACGATCCCGATGGAATAACCGGTATTATCAATATAGTGCTTAAAAAACGTAAGGAACCTGGTTATAATGGAATGGTAAGCTTAAATGCTGGAACCGGGAATAAGTATAACGCAACCGTAAACATGAATTGGCGTCAGGATAAGGTAAACGTGTTTGCCAATTATAGTTTTCGCAGGGGGCAAATGGATAGGTTTTCCATTGGCGATAGGGTAACCCTTTTTAACAATGGTGCCGACTCCTCATTCCTTTCGCAAAATTCCGAGGGACAATCGAACATGTTTTTTCACAACATACGTGGTGGTGCCGACTATTTTATTGACTCCAGGACAACCCTTTCGTTCACCGGAAACTTAAATTTTCGTTCGTTCGACATGGATAATAATGTATTATCGAATAGCTACTCTAACTTCAATAGTAACACCTTACAGAATACAAGGATTTCACTAAACTCCAACGATGGCCTTGGGCATGAGTACTCGCTCAACTTCAAGCGAACATATGATACTCCTGGTAAGGAGTGGACCGCCGATGCGTTCTTTTCGCGTAATACTAACAACAACCTAAATAATATCAACCAGCAGGAGATTTTTAATACCGTACCCACTACTGCTCTTGAACGCGCCGAAACCGACGGATGGATGAACACCTTTACTTTTCAAACCGACTATGTTTCACCATTTGGGAATGGAGGAAGGATAGAGACAGGAATAAAAGCACAAATAAGACGAAGCGATGCCGACTACGTGTATAAAATCTTCAATTCATTAGGTAGTACATGGGATTTTGACGCTAACCGCTCCAATCACTTTGTTTACAATGAGGAGATTTATTCCGCATATGGAATTTATTCAAACACCTTTGCTAACGGAAAGTTTAGTTACCAGTTAGGTTTGCGTGTTGAGGACCAACACTCAAAGTCAGACCAGAGAACAACCAATGAGGTTGCCGATGTAAATAGGTTGAACCTGTTTCCTAGTGCACATATCCGTTGGGAACCAAACCCCATCAACAGCCTTCAGCTATCATACAGCCGCAGGGTAAACAGACCAAACGTAATGGTATTAAATCCCTTTCTAAATACTTCCGATAATTTTAACTGGTCGAAGGGAAACCCCTACCTTGAGCCTGAGTTTACCAGTTCAATTGATTTAAGCCACAACCTCAACTTCCCAAAGACAAAGATTACCACATCGGTTTACTACCGCGATACCCGAAATGGCTTCTCCAGGCGAATGACTGTTATTGATACCGTGGCAACTCAGCCAACGCTCACTACCTTCATTAACCTGTCGCACTATGAGAATATTGGTGCCGAGGCAGTTGTAACACAAAACATTGCTAAATGGTGGAGAATTAACGCCAGCTATAGCTACTACTACTCTAAGCTGTTTGGCGATGTGGTTAGCGGAGCTAACGAGGGTAGTTCCTGGAACGCTAAGCTGGCTTCGTTTTTTACCATTGGAAAGAATGTTGATATTCAGTTGACCGGAAACTACCGTGCACCCTCAATTACTGTAGGCGGTTCAGGCCGAGGTTTCCATATGGCAGGTGGTGCGCAGGGTGAAACCAAGGAGATGTACTGGGTTGATTTAGGTGCACGCATCAATGTGCTAAATAAAAAAGGAACTATCACAGTTAGGGTGAGCGATATTTTCAATACCCAAAAAATGAAGTATAGCTCATGGGATACAAACTTTTACTCGTATAACGAAAGCTGGCGCGACAGCAGGGTAGTGTTTGTAGGATTCTCATACAGAATTAACAACTATAGGATGAGACCTGAGAAAAAGGTCGATTCCGATGATTCTTTTGATATGGTTGAATAGTTTATTCTGGCTTAGGTTGGATGAAGGCCGCTTGTTTTGAGCGGCTTTCCTTTTAGTTTAAACCACCTTTTCCACGGTAAAGCTTTATTGGCTCATCAAAATCAATCCTAACCACGGTCATTAAGCTGTCAGTTAGTTCCTTGGGAACATCAATGAAGATGAGCCCTGGAACCGGACTCCATGAAATTTTTCCAACAACTTTATGGAGTAGTTCATGGTTTGTTCCCAAAACTGTAGCCTTTTTTATTGGGCTGTTAATTCCTTTCAGCATGATTTGGCCATAGGTTTTGGCCGGGAGGAATAGAAATAGCGATGTTGAATCCTTTGAGAGGGTAGTAGCGCCATAGACGTGCCCCATAGGCAAACCCGGTAGTGTGCCATAAATTGCATCGGAATGTTTACCAATCCAGTTCCCAATGGTGTTAAGGGTTTTAACCTGTTCTTCCGGGATTGAGCCATCGGCTTTTGGGGTGATATCGAGCAACAGGTTTCCACCCATGCTGATAGCATCGGTAAGGATGCTTATTATTTCAAAGGGAGTTTTATAGATTGTATCGTTTACCCGGTATCCCCAGGAGCTATTCATGGTCATGCAAAGTTCCCAGTATTTCAGGTTAGGCCTTGTTACCGGAAAGTTTTGCTCTGGCGTATCGTAATCGCCATAACCCTGTAATCGGCCATTAATAATGGCATTTGGGTTATGCCTATGAATAATTTCTCTAATTTTTTCGGCTTGCCACTCCTTGGCCGAGTGCTCCCAGTCGCCATCGAACCAGATTAAATCAGGGGAGTAGAGCTGCATAAGCTCTTCAATTTGCCCGTGGCAAAAGTTTAGGTATTGTTGCCACCTTAAGGTGTCATCGACTACATTGTAACGGTTTGAGTCTCTTGTAAATCCGGGGTAATCGGGGTGTGTCCAATCAATTAATGAGAAGTAAATTCCAACCTTCAATCCTTGTTCCCGTAAAGCTTTAATAAATGGCGATAGAACATCGCGGGCTGCTGGCGATTGCCTTGCCATGGAGAGGTTGCTGAGTTTGGTATCCCACAATGCAACTCCATCGTGATGCTTAGCTGTGATAACAACGTACCTTGCTCCCGACTGCTTAACTAGCCTTGCCCATTTGGCTGGATTGTAACGTTCGGAGCTAAAAAGGTTTATTTGTGCCATATAGTCGGCATGCGATACCTGTTTGTTGTAAAAAGCCCAGGATTCAGATGTATTTCCCAACGAGTATATGCCCCAGTGTATGAAGATTCCAAATTTTGCATCGGCAAACCATTGCATACGCTCTTCGCTCCCCTGGGGGTAGCAATTAATTGTAAAAATCAAAAGGAGTGGTAAGAAAAAGTTTCTTACTGAATTTATTAATAGTTTCATATTAAAAACTTTATGTGAAACGTTACAATCTGTTAATCGATTAACAAGTAAATAAAAGTATCTATATTTTTCAATATGAAATTTCTTTTATTCATTTGCACCCAAATTTAAAAAGTATAATGCTATGTTTTTGTTAATGGTAGTTCTTTTTGTTCTAGGCTATGCAGCCATTGCACTTGAGCACAATATCAAGGTAAACAAAACGGCATCGGCACTTTTTCTTGGTGTTGCCTTATGGGTTTTACTAATACTCGATGCTGGAGGAATTTTAGGTACCGATATTGGTGGAAGGTTTGGGGAGTTTATTAACGGTCATCCCGATTTGGCATCGTTGCCAAAATGGGAGCAGTATGTTAATTATGTTGCAGATAATCAGATCATTGGGTTTTTGGGAGAGATTTCTGAGATTCTATTCTTCCTAATGGGAGCAATGACTATTGTTGAGATTGTTGACCAGCATGGCGGATTTAAAATAATAACCAATAGGATTAAGACCCGCAATAAGGTTAAGCTCTTGTGGATAATATCGTTTGTTACCTTTTTCCTCTCGGCAGTTCTGGATAATCTTACAACCTCAATTGTTATGGTGGCCTTGCTTCGCAAGCTTATTGATGGCAAGCACGATAGATGGTTGTACGCTGGAATGGTTATACTTGCTGCAAACGCAGGTGGGGCTTGGTCGCCTATTGGCGATGTAACAACCATAATGCTTTGGATAAAGGGTAATGTAACAACGGCGGGTATTGTTCCAAAGCTTTTCCTTCCTAGTTTAGTTAGCTTAATAGTCCCACTTGTAGCACTTTCATTTACACTTAAAGGCGATTTTGCCCAGAGCCTCAATTCTAGCTCAGAAAAGGTTCACTCAGTAACTCCTGCAACCCGTCGGGAGCGCCACTTAATCTTTATTCTGGGTGTTGGTGCTTTGCTGTTCACACCAGTATTTAAGGTGTTAACCCATTTGCCTCCATTCATGGGAATGCTTTTAGGTTTATCGGTTCTTTGGATATTCACGGAGGTGATGTATCACCGTAAGCATAACCTTGATGAAAAGGAGAAACGCACAGTGGCTCGTGTTATAAAGAATGTAGATGTTCCTACCATACTGTTCTTTTTGGGTATCCTTATGGCTGTTGACGCCTTACAAACAGCCGGGCATTTAACCCTGCTCTCGCAATGGCTCGATAGATCATTTACAAGTCCCTATCCACCAAACATTCTTATAGGTCTTCTTTCATCGGTTGTAGATAATGTTCCACTTGTAGCTGCTGCCATGGGCATGCATCCTGCGGTTTCGCCGGATTTGGTAAACACTGCAAGCGCAATAAGTTCAGCCTATGCGGTTGATGGTGATTTTTGGAGTCTTTTGGCTTATTGTGCTGGTACTGGTGGTAGTATTCTAATTATAGGTTCTGCTGCTGGTGTGGCTGTAATGGGACTTGAAAAAATCGATTTTATGTGGTATTTGAAACACATCAGCTTACTAGCATTACTTGGGTACTTTGCTGGAATACTTACATATTTTTTGATGTTTGGGTAATACTACGGATTGACTAAGCAAAGTCCGTAGTGAGAAATTTCACTGCGGATTTTTTTGTTTATCACTCAAATAATATTTAAAGTTGTGGGTTGTATCATAAAATTACTTAAATGAGCATTCAAATAGTCAAGGTAGAGAACAAAAAGGATCTCCGAAAATTCATTCACTTACCTGCAATAATCCATAATGGGCATAAGAATTGGGTACCTCCCATTTACTCCGATGAGTGGGATTTTTACAATCCCAGGAAAAACAGAGCCATGTCGTATTCCGATACCGTGCTATACCTCGCTTTAAATGATGGTAGGCCTGTTGGACGAATAATGGGGATAATTAACAGGCGCTATAACCAAATCCATAACGAAAAAACAGCCCGCTTTTTCAATCTGGAAACATTTCAGGATTACGATGTTGCGCAGGCACTTTTGGGAGAGGTTGAGAAGTGGGCAAAGGAAAAAGGTATGGATAGGTTAATTGGTCCCATGGGTTTTTCCGATAAAGACCCTCAGGGTTTACTAGTTGAGGGTTTCCATGAACCAATTGTTCTGGCATCAAACTGTAACTACCCCTACCTTGTTGAATTTGTTTACCGATATGGGTTTGAGAAGGACATTGATTTGGTGGTATACAAGGTTCCTGTTCCCCATGAACTACCCGACTTTTACCTTCGCATACTTCAACGGGTTAAATCCCGAGCCAACGGCTTTAGAATGCTTATCTTTTCCAAAAGAAGCGATATCAAACCATTCATTAAACCCGTTCTTTCACTGGTTAACGAAACCTTTGTTGATATCTATGGTTTTAACCCCATGGATTCCGATGAAATGGAGGAGCTTGCTGCAAAATACCTTTCATTTATCGATCCACGCTTTTTGAAGGTTATAGTTAATGCCGACAATCAACCTTTGGCTTTCATACTTGGTATTCCCGATATATGTCCCGGTATTCAAAGGAGTAAGGGATACCTTTTTCCATTAGGGTTTATTCATATCCTAAGAGCAATGCGAACCTCAAAAACGCTAAGTCTTTTGCTTGGCGCCATTCATCCGCAGTATAGGAATTTAGGATTTGATACCTGGATGGGGGCAGAAATGCTCCACGAGGCTCAGAAAGCAGGTATGACTATTATTGATAGCCACCTTGAGCTTGAAACAAACCGTAAGATGCGTGCCGAAATGGAAAAAATGGGCGGTATTGTTTACAAACGCTATAGGATTTTCCAGAAAAAACTATAAAAAACAAGGGGTTGCATTTTGCAACCCCTTGGCTATTTTACAAGATTGTGTTGAAAAGAATTTTATAGTTTGATGGAACCGATGCCCTGAATATTGGGCTAAAACCAAGCAAAATTACTTGTCCTTTCCCTTTCCTGAGCCATATTGCTGCGGACATGCCATCCATTAACTCCTCGCCTTTAAGGTAACCGCTTAGGAGTTTACTCTTCCCTTCAAAGTATCCAATTACTCTTCGATCCATGTCGAGCGAAGGAACTTGGGTTTCAAACAAGTAACTATCGCGTATGAAAATTCCCAACTCGTCAGCAAGACCAAAAGTGAATGGGTAAACAGGTTTTAACTTTAATCTGACTAAAGAGCCGGGACAGGAAAAGCCTTGCTTTTGAACCTCCTTTGCGTTATTCTTAAAGGGTAACATAAACTCCTCGGAAACATTACCCTGTTTGAGGGATAACGTTCCCTCAAACAGTTCAGTTGCCTGCTCCCAAGCTAAAACGGTTCCTCCATTTTGAATGAATTCGGTTAAGGCTTCAATCCCTTTCTGTCCCATTCCCTTGGTATAAATTTCGGGGTAAACCGAAGGAACAACCTGCCCATTCCTTTTGTATTTGCCATCCTTGAGCAGGGTTGCGTTGGTGTTTGGAATAATAATCAGGTCGAATTTCGACAGTAGGTTGCCCTCAGCAACCTGCGAAGGATTTATAACAGTGTATGGAATTTCGTAAGTGTCGAGGATAAACTTAGTCCAACCTGCATCCATGCTTTGAATCTGCGATTCAAGTAAACCTATCCGACGTATCTTGCTGATGCTGGTATTGTTGGGTTTGACATCTGAAGTCATTATACTAAAATTCGCATCGTTAAGTATTTGTCTGGTTTTTTCATTCAGGGAAATGCAGAAACTTCCTGCTGGTAATTCAATGCCACCGAGCACAGTATGTTCGTTAGTTCGCTCCACCTGAACGCCACTCTTTAGGCATTTAACTGCCAATTTGTAGGACTGGTTTACTGTTGAAGGAAGCAAAGCAAAGCCTTTTTCGGGTAACGTTTTTTGGTTTAGCGTGAAGCTTGATTGTATGGGTTCAATAATGCTGTTGTCAATAGCGTTGTTATTTATGGTAAAACAGGTTAAACCCTTATGCAATGGTAACGACCAACTGGTAATATCGTATGGTTCCAACACTTTTCCGCCCTTCTCTAACCGCCGTTCAGGGAACTCCTGGGGTTCCATCACCTCTTTGATAAACATCCGGAAGGGCTGTGCAAGTGGAACTACAATATCGCCAGATAGGAAATTTTGATTCTGTATAGTGATATTTTGCTTTAACCGGTAAACATTTACGCCGTGCTCTTTGAGCAAGTTTACTAACGAAACAAGCTCGCTTGGATCCTGCTGATTGGCTGGAAGTATATAATGGTAGGGAGCGATTGTTTTGCCCAGACTTACCTGTTTTTTGCAGATATCGTTTCGGAACATTAGAATTCGTTCCTTGTACTTGCTGGCAGTTTGTAGCATTGAGATGGTTGACTCAACTTCAAGCGCAACAATGTCCGATAAATGCCACCAGCCGCCAGGCCATGGTAAAAGCATGTTTACACCTTTTTTATACTCAGCCAACCCTTTCGAGGTGCCGGTTAACTCAGTTGGTTCAATGTATACGGGAGTGGCAACTTTGGCACTGGCTGCCTCGGTTAACATGCTTATTACATTTTTCCACAAACAGGTTTCAGTTGAGCCAGGCCAGTAGTTGTCAAAAAGATTTTGTTGGCTAACGCCCTGCAAACCCTTGGAGGTAAGGTCGTTTAGCATGTTTTGCCCAAAAAGGTTCGACCAAGCGTAAAGTTCTGCATCAACATTTTGGGCAATTGGGTCGTGGTAGGGCGGTACAAAGTACCGGGGACCCGTTAGTCCCATCTGGTGCTTCTCAACCATAACTTGAGGAAACCATTCCTGACTGGTTAGCCTGGATATGGCTTTTGTTTCTGGCTGAGTTAGGGTAATAAAATCGCGGTTGTTGTCGTGTCCAACATACTTTTGGTAAAGAAATGGCATTGGGCCACCCTCGTATTTTGATCCTTTGAATTGGTTATAGTAATCAACAACCATGTCCATCCCGTCGGGGTTGTGGCAAACAACTGCCATGTAAACAACTTTATTAAGAACATTGCTAAACGCGTTGTCGGTTATCAACCTGTAAATTATTGTTGGAAGAGCCTGGGTTGGTCCAACCTCAGTGGAATGCATGGAGAGGGTAGCCATCACAAAAACCCTGCCTTCATCTACCATTTGTTCCCTTTCAGCATTGTTTAGGGAATAGTTAATGGCTAACTGTTTGTTAATCTCCTTAAGCCTATCAAGGTTAGCGATATTCTCTTTACTGCTTACAAATACCGCATAAAGAGTTTTTCCCATAGCTGTTTGACCAATTGGTGTTAGCTTAACCATTGGGCTTTGGGTTTCAACCTTTCTAAGGTAATCAACAACTTGATCGTACTTGAAAAGCATACGATCGGCTCCGGGCGTGAAACCGAAATGCTCTTCCGGCGATGTTATTACCTGTGCATGTGAAAACAATATCCCAATAGTAAAGGATAAAAGCAATGTGATTGCACGTTTCATACTATTTTGATTTAGGTTGGTTACTTCCCTTTGACTATTTGGTTTTCAAATGGTTTACAAGTAAAAAAGCCACGAGTTTTATCGTGGCTTTTAAAGTATGATGCTTGCGATTAAAAACTCTTAATACAATCGTCAACGCTTTCCCTAATATCGAATACTGTTTGAAGTTGTAACAGCTTGATGAGTTCCATTACTTCAGGGCTGATGTTGCATAGCTTTAAGGTGGCGTTTGAATTTTTACAATGACGGAGTATTGATAGCAACATGCCAAAACCTGTGCTATCGATATAGCTAACACCGCTTAGGTTTAATGCTACCTTTGCATTTGGAGTAATCACTTTTATAACTTCAGTTTTAATCTTTTGTGTAACGGTTACATTCAGCTTGCTATTTTCGCTGAACGAGATCACCATTACATCGTTAATTTTTTCAACATCAATCATATATGTAAGTTTTTAAAGTTTATACTTATAACGATTCAAGAATATGTTGTAGTTCAACAGAAGCCTCGCCTGATATTTTTTTAAACCTTTCCACGTAAACCTTTACAGTGTCATCGTTGGGTTTGCTGGTGCAAATGTTTTCAAGTTTTTTCATATCGGAAGTAAGCTCATCAATTCCCATCATGGCTACCGAGTTCTTAATTTTATGGGCTAGTTTTGCCAGGGTGCAGTAATCCTGATTTTTAAGGTAGATTTCCATTTGCTCAGAGAAGGTAGGTACCTGGGTAATGAAAAGGTTAATCAAATCGCGCATCAAATCGGTACTCCCTTCCGAAATCTCTTTCAGAAAATCGAGGTTTACATGGTGGGTTGCCTGATCGGTAGCCATCTTTTAAAAAGATTGAGAATACTACTACTTTCAAATTTACTAAAAAAATATGATATGTTGAAAAACATAAGCATAAAAGTTTACATCGAAATCGGTTTAAATAACAAGAAACAAATAAAAATCATAGATTTGCGGTACTGTAAATAAATACATAAAACCAATGAAAAATACACCATTTACAAAGTACCATATAGAGCTTGGAGCCCGTATGGCACCATTTGCAGGCTATAATATGCCCATCGAGTATTCTGGTATTAACGACGAGCACATAACTGTTCGTGAGAAAGTTGGTGTTTTTGATGTTTCGCACATGGGCGAAATTTGGGTTAAAGGCCCTAAAGCGCTTGATTTTCTTCAAACCGTTACCAGTAACGATGTTTCAGCATTATTCGACGGTAAAGTTCAGTATAGCTGTTTCCCGAATGACAAGGGCGGAATAGTTGACGACCTTTTAGTTTACAGGGTTAATGCTGAAACCTACCTTTTAGTGGTGAATGCTGCTAATATTGAAAAGGACTGGAACTGGCTTTGCGAACAGGGTAAAAAGTTTGGTTTAACTCCCGGTAAGGAGCTATATAATGCTTCCGACGAATTTGCGCAGCTTGCCATTCAGGGGCCTTTAGCCTTAAAGGCCATGCAAAAGTTAACTACAGAGAATGTGGTTGATATGGAATACTACACCTTTAAGAAAATCCCATTTGCAGGGATTAAGGAGGTAATATTCTCTACTACAGGTTACACCGGCGCTGGTGGATGCGAAATATACTGCGCCAACGAGGATGCCGATAAGCTATGGAAGGCAGTTTTTGAGGCAGGCGCTGAGTATGGCATTAAGCCAATTGGATTAGGCGCCCGCGATACGCTCCGTCTGGAAGCCGGTTTCTGCTTGTATGGAAACGATATTAACGATTCTACTTCGGCCATTGAGGCAGGCTTAGGCTGGATAACCAAGTTTGTCCCCGACAAGAACTTCATTAGCCGCGATGTATGGGAAAAGCATAAAAACGAAGGAACCGATCGCCGCCTGAAGGGCTTTGTGATGATTGATCGCGGAATACCTCGCCAGCACTACTTGATTTACGATGCTCAAGGTAACGAAATTGGCGAGGTTACCTCAGGAACCATGTCGCCTATGAGTAAGCAGGGTATTGGCATGGGGTATATCAAGAAAGGCCACTGGAACGATGGCAATGAGATTTATATTGGTATCCGCGATAAGAAATTAAAGGCTAAAATTGTTAAGCCTCCCTTTCACTTAGCAAAAGTATAAACCGAAAAAGGGGGCACAGCCCCCTTTTTTTAAATCAAACTATACCATGCCAAGGATTGAAGTTGCATTTTCGCCTACCATCTTTCAGCACTTTGATAAAGACGGTAAAATAGTTGTGGTGGTTGATATCCTAAGGGCAACCTCAGTAATTTGCACCATGTTTCACAATGGGGTTAAGGAGATAATTCCTGTGCGAAGCATTGAGGAGGCTCATGAATATAAACGCAATGGCTATCTTGTGGTTGCTGAACGCAATGGCCAAAAGCTCGACTTTGCCGATTTTGGAAACTCTCCATTTTACTTTACCCCTGAAACTGTTAACGGGAAAACTATTGTATATAGCACAACCAACGGCACAAATGCAATAACTTTAGGACGTGATGCCCAGGAGGTGGTTATAGCCTCTTTTTTAAATATCTCTGCCGTTGAAAGTTATCTTAACGCCCGCTCAAGCGATATACTTATCATGTGTGCCGGTTGGAAAGGCAAGTTCTGTCTTGAGGATGCCATTTTTGCAGGAGCATTGGCACAAAGGCTTTTAACCACTGGCCGTTTCGAGACCATATGCGATTCAACCAACGCTGCTATGGATCTTTGGAATGTGGCTAAAGTAGATTTAACCAGCTACGTTGAAAAAGTTGCTCAGCGACATCGCCTTAAAAAGTTAGGCTTGGACGATGTTATTGGTTACTGCTTTACCTCCGATGTTACCGATACAATTCCAGTTCTCAAAGAGGATAAGTTAGTGCCTTTAATTTAGCATTGCAAACGATTGTTAAAAAACAGTTCAAACTTCCTGTTTGATAACATTTATTTAGGAAATTTGAAAAAAATCTTTGAAATTTGACCTATTCTTGCAATAACAGTTGAAAACTTAAACCATTTAACGCCATGAAAAAACATAATTTCAATGCAGGTCCCTGTATCCTGCCCGAAGTAGCACTTGAAAACACTGCCAAAGCAGTTCTCGACCTCGATGGTATTGGCATGTCAATCCTGACCATCTCGCACCGTTCAAAGGAGTTTGAGGCAATTATGGAGGAAACCAAAGCACTCTGGCGTGAATTGCTTCACATTCCAGAAAACTACCATATTCTCTTCCTGGGAGGCGGTGCAAGCTTGCAGTTCTGCATGGTTCCATACAACTTACTCCAAAGCAAAGCTGCTTACCTTGATACCGGGGTATGGGCTAACAAGGCTCTGAAAGAGGCCAAGCTTTTTGGTGAGGTTGTTACCGTTGCTTCCTCATCCGATAAGAATTACACCTATATTCCAAAAGGGTTTACCATTCCAACCGATGTGGATTACTTCCACATTACCACCAACAACACCATATACGGAACTGAGATTAAGCATGATATGGATTCGCCGGTAACCCTGGTTGCCGATATGAGTTCCGATATCATGAGCCGTCCGGTTGATGTTAAAAAGTATGGGTTGATTTACGGTGGCGCTCAAAAGAATGTAGGCCCTGCCGGCGTTACCTTTGTTATTATCCGTGAGGATATCCTGGGCAAAGTTGAGCGCAAGATTCCTACAATGCTCGACTACCGCACCCATATTAAGGAAGGTTCAATGTTTAACACACCTCCTTGCGGTGCAATATACACCATGCGCGAAACCCTTAAATGGCTTAAGGGAATTGGAGGCGTTGAAAAAATCAACGAGCTAAACAAGAAGAAGGCTCAACTACTCTACGATGCTATTGACAATAGCAAAATGTTTGTTGGAACTGCCGAAAAGGATTCGCGTTCTATCATGAACATTTGCTTTGTTATGAAACCTGAGTATAAGGATAAAGAGGATGCTTTCATGGACTTTGCAAAGAAGGCTGGAATGGTTGGTATTAAAGGTCACCGCTCTGTGGGCGGCTTCCGCGCTTCAACCTACAACGCTTTGCCCATTGAAAGTGTTCAGGCTCTGGTTGACTGCATGAAGGAATTTGAGAAGCAAAATGCCTAATTAAATTCAGATGGGTTGAATGGGTTCATTCCTGTTCAGCCCATTTTTTTTAGAGTTAAGGTTTCATCATTTTCTCTATTTAAGTATTTTTCAAATTAATAAGCCATTTTCCATGAGCCTTCGTCAAACTTTGCTGGAAGGAATTGTGAAAAATGGATTTTGGAGCAAAAGGTACCCAGGTATCTATAGGGCTCTATCGCAAAATGCTAGGATATTTCGGTTTTTATCGATGGGTTTTGGTTGGATAGGTATAGCTCTGTGTATAACTTATTAAGAAGAAAGCAAAATGCTTGATTCATTTATAAAGTCGACGCGAAACCGAAGTAACCTAAAGAATTAAGGAGATTCATGAGTTTGATATCCTAATTCTGATTTCTGACCAATGAACCAATAAAGTAACTCAAAACTTAAAATCTATGACAAAAGTACTAGTGGCCACTGAGAAACCTTTTGCAAAGGTTGCTGTGGAAGGAATACGAAAAATTGTTGAGGATGCCGGGTTTGAATTGGTTTTGCTTGAAAAGTACACCGATCCTAACGATTTGGTTAAGGCTGTAGCCGATGTTGATGCACTTATCGTGCGCAGCGATAAGGTTACCAAGGAAGTTGTTGATGCAGGTAAGAACCTGAAGATAGTGGTTCGAGCCGGTGCCGGTTACGACAACCTCGATTTACCTGCTTGCACTGCTAAGGGAGTTGTGGCAATGAATACTCCTGGTCAAAACTCAAATGCAGTTGCTGAGCTGGCTATTGGCATGATGATCTATATGGCCCGTAACCTCTTCCAGCCCGGAACAGGCACTGAGATTGCTGGTAAAAAATTAGGTATTCACGCCTATGGCAACGTGGGCAAACTGGTTGCCAAGTACGGAAAGGGATTTGGTATGGAGGTTTATGCCTTTGATCCTTTTGTTGATAAGGCAGTAATGGAAAAAGACGGTATTAAGGTGGTTGATAGCATCGAGATGCTTTACTCCTCGTGCGACTACGTTTCGCTGCATATTCCGGCCAACGATAAAACAAAAAAATCAATTGGTTACGACTTACTGAGCAAAATGCCCAAGGGTGCAACCCTTGTTAATACTGCCCGTAAGGAGGTGATAGACGAGGAGGGCCTTAAAAAGGTTCTTGCCGAGCGCACCGATTTAAAGTATGCCACTGATATTATGGCTGACTGCCATGCTGAGCTGGTTGAGAAGTTCCCGGGCAGGGTATTTGCCACACCCAAGAAGATGGGTGCTGAAACCGCCGAGGCAAACATTAACGCAGGCTTAGCTGCTGCCCGTCAAATTGTGGCATTCATCAAGAATGGCGATAAAACTTTTCAGGTAAATAAGTAGTTGGTACGTTAGGCGTTAAACGTTAAACGTTATCCGAATTAATTAAGGGATGGACCATAAGGAATTAGATGCTTGGAAAGTTGCCGTTGATTTATCAGTTGAGATATATTCCTTAACTCAGAGTTTTCCAAAAGAGGAAATTTTTGGGTTGGTCCAACAGATAAGACGTTCAGCTATCTCGATCCCATCTAATATCGCTGAGGGATGCGCTAGGGGTAGTTCAAAGGAAACCATACATTTCCTTTATGTCTCTCTTGGCTCATTGGCTGAATTGGAAACGCAAATAATAATTGCTTCAAAATTGGGCTTTGTTAATGGAATCGATGAACTTTTAAAAAAGATGAACAAATTAAAGCAAGTTATTTTAGGATTAATTCGATATTTGAAAACCGTTTAACGTCTCACGTTTAACATTTAACGTTTAAATTATGGTAAAAATTAAAGCATTTAAGGGTATTCGTCCACCAAGGGAGATTGCAAAGGAGGTGGCTGCACGTCCGTACGACGTGCTTAACTCACAGGAAGCAAAAGCTGAAGCAGGGGAAAAATCGTTGTTGCATATCACTAAACCCGAAATCGATTTTGATCCTATAATCGATGAGCACACCCAACAGGCTTACGATAAGGCGGTGGAGAACTTCCGCAAATGGAAGGAACGTGGCTGGTTGGTTCAGGACACCAAGGATATGTACTACGTGTATGCCCAAACCATGGATGGTAGAACTCAGTATGGCCTGGTAGCTGCCTGCCATTTTGAGGATTACATGGAGGGACGTATCAAAAAGCACGAGTTAACTCGTCCAGACAAGGAAGAGGATAGAATGATTCACATCCGCATCCAAAATGCCAACATTGAGCCCGTTTTCTTTGCTTACCCCGCTCACAAGGAGATGGACGAGATTGTAACAAACGTTGTGAAAAGCAAAAAACCGGAATACGATTTTGTTGCCGACGATGGTTTTGGCCACCATTTCTGGGTAATTGACGATGAGGCAACCATTAAGCGTATCACCGAGATCTTTGCTTCAATCCCTGCCCTTTACGTTGCCGATGGTCACCATCGTACTGCTGCTGCTGCTCGTGTGGGACTTGAGAAAAAGAATGCCAATCCTAACCACCGTGGCGATGAGGAGTATAATTACTTCCTTGCCGTAATATTCCCCGATAATCAGCTTAAGATTATTGACTATAACCGCGTAGTTAAGGATTTGAATGGTCTTACTCCAGAACAGTTCCTTCAAAAACTTAACGAAGGTTTTGTGGTTGAGGAAAAAGGCTCAGAGATTTACAAGCCGCAGCAACTACACAATTTCAGCATGTACCTGGAAGGTAAGTGGTACTCTCTAACCGCTAAACCTGGCACCTACAACGATAACGATCCCATTGGCGTTCTGGATGTTACCATCCTGTCGAACCTTGTGCTTGATCCTATCCTCGATATCAAGGATCTAAGAACCTCAAAGCGTATCGATTTTGTTGGAGGCATCCGTGGTTTAGGTGAGCTTAAAAAGAGGGTGGATAGCGGTGAGATGAAAGTGGCTTTTGCACTTTACCCTGTTTCCATGAAGCAACTTATTGATATTGCCGACACAGGTAATATCATGCCTCCCAAAACCACCTGGTTTGAGCCTAAGCTTCGCAGCGGGTTGGTAATCCACGCTTTGGAATAATATAAAAATGAAATTTTTAAAAGACTCAGCATTTGCTGAGTCTTTTTTTATCGCCATAGTTCAACAATCGTTTTCAAAATGGTGTAGCCTGTAGTGGAGCTAAGCCAAAAGTGTTTATTTTTGCATTAAACACATTGTTATCATGAGCATTCCTGAGCAACTAGAAAAAATCAAGACTGAATTACCACAGCATGTTAAGCTGATTGCTGTAAGTAAAACTCACCCCGTGAGTGTGATTATGGAGGCGTATAATGCCGGGCATAAAATTTTTGGCGAAAACAGGGTGCAGGAACTTATTTCAAAGTATGATGAAATGCCAAAAGATATTGAGTGGCATTTAATCGGGCACCTACAAACCAATAAGGTAAAATACATTGCTCCCTTTGTGTCGCTTATTCATTCAGTCGATAGCTTAAAGTTGCTCTCTGTAATTGATAAGGAAGCGCAAAAGTGCAATAGGGTTATTGACTGCTTGTTACAGGTTTACATTGCATCGGAAGAGACAAAGTTCGGCCTATCGGCCGATGAACTCCATGAACTACTTCAAAACCCGGAGTTTGAGCAGTTACAAAATGTTAGGGTATGCGGCCTTATGGGAATGGCAACATTTACTGACAATATGGAACAGGTTCGATTGGAGTTTAGGTTTCTTAAGAAGCTATTCAACGAGGTTAAACAAACCTACTTCCAGAATCAATCCTGGTTTAAAGAGCTATCCATGGGTATGTCCAGCGATTACCGCATTGCAATAGAGGAGGGCAGCACCATGGTACGGATAGGAAGTAATATTTTTGGACACCGAAGCTATACCTAAACTAAATTTTTGTAAATTTCAATCGTATTCAAAAACCTTTAACCATGGCTAAACTAGAAACATCCTACTTGGGGCTATCGCTACGTTCACCGTTAATTGTCAGTAGTTCCGGGTTAAACTCATCGGTCGATCGCATTAAAAAATACCAAGAATTTGGTGCTGGTGCTATAGTGCTTAAGTCGTTATTTGAGGAGCAAATCCTCCATGAGGTAAATCACCTGGAAAAGTATTCCGATTATACCGAAGCAACCGATTACCTGAAGCACTACGTATCGGCCAACAATGTTCAGGAGTATATAAACCTAATCAAAAATGCAAAGCAATCGGTTGATATCCCAGTAATTGCTAGCATAAACTGCCTGAGCGATAACCAATGGCTATCGTTTGCCTCACGTATTCAGGAGGCTGGAGCCGATGCGCTTGAAGTAAATATTTACTACTTGCCGCTCGACCCTAAGCGTAAGGCTGAGGAGTATGAGCAGGTTTACAATAGCATTGCAGAGAAGTTGCAAAAGGTTATAACTATCCCTGTTGCATATAAGTTAGGATCGCACTTTACCAATCCCTTAAATGTGGTTGAGCACCTTCGCTACCGGGGAGCCAAAGGGGTTGTACTTTTTAACCGGTTCTTTGAGCCCGATATCGACATTCATGCAATGAAGGTAGTGCCCGCCGACATTTTCAGCAATCCATCGGATTTGCGATATACCCTAAGGTGGGTAGCCATAGCCAGCCATTTGATTCCTGAAATTGACATATCGGCTTCAACAGGTGTTCACGATGGCGAGGCCTTGGTAAAGATGTTACTTGCAGGCGCCAAGTCGGTTCAAGTTTGCTCTGCTATTTATCGAAACGGGCCTAAGCATATAGAAGTTATGCTCAATACCCTTACAGAATGGATGAACCAGAAAGGCTTTAAAACGATATCCGATTTCCGTGGTAAGCTTAATGTTGGCTCCATTGCCGACCCAACTCAGTACGAGCGAAGCCAGTTTATGAAGTATTTTTCAAACTACGAATAAAAATGAAAGAACCGCCAACTGGCGGTTCTTTTTTATAGTTCATCCAGTAATTTCACCAGTTCTTCAATTAGGGGTTTAGTTTCAGCATTATCCCCTTTGACGGATTTGATTTTGGCTTTCAATTCGTTAAGTTGCTCTCCGCTCAAATTCTCGGTCATGTTCTCAATCACGGTAAAAGCCTCGAGGCAAGCCTGGTAATTGCCGTGCTCCATTATGTCGATAAAAGTATCGATGTAAGGAGTAAAGTCCAGGCGGCTTTGCCAGCAAACCGAAACCAACAGGTGAATATCTTTCGACCTCTTGTTTTGCCTTATTGCCTCAACTATTGTATCAATACTCGACTTGTTTTTTAGGTCAACCAGGAAGTTTACAACCTCGTTCTTCAACTTTTCCGAACGCGTGCTGAAAAGCAAGCTGAGTATTGTTGGAAGCATATAGTCCTCACCGGTTTCCCTCAATTCAGTAAGCAAACCAATAATTGCCTCGTCGGAACTCGCTTCAATAGTCTTTTGGAACTGTTCTGCCTTGTTGGGCTGCATAGGGTTTAAAATTTTTTACAAAGGTATTGCTTTTGGTTTTACTTTGGTTTTAAAATTATTTGTTTACCTAAAAAATTGAGACTGGATATTGATTTTGATAAAATTATAGTATATTTACTTGTCGATTGTTGAAAATTTAAACCCAAAGGTTCCATTATGCATAAAGGATCGAAAAGAATACTTCTCCTATCGGCTATGGCTGCTATGGCCGTGCTTGCCATTTCGTGTAAATGCAATAGGGAATCGGAGCAGATGCTCCAGGTATCCGAAGAGCAGGGTGACGCCGATAGCGCTTTGGTTAGCAGTATTGAATCGGTTAAACAGATTTTTTACTCGTTGCCATCGCCGCTGGAAACTGCAATGATACTTAAGCGCTCAGGGGCAACATACAATGAGGAGTTGCTTAATCCTATTGAGAACGCATCAAAATACAATACTACCAAGAGCATGGCGCTTAACCTGGGCATTTATAGCACCGATTTGAGCTATGCAAGCCTTTTTGACCAAACCCAGGCCACCATTAAGTATATGACTGTTTCAAAGAAAATGGCAGAGGGTTTAGGTATTTTGAATGCAATTGACAATTCCGTAATTGAGAAGCTGGAGGAGAATATCAATAACCGCGATGTTATCCTAGAGACAATTTCGGAAACATTCCTCAACACCAACTCCATCCTGGAGGAGGACGATAGGGTAGCTGTAGGTTCTATTATTCTTGTTGGTGGATGGATTGAGGGCCTTTACATTGCCACCTCGCTGGTTGAGGATATCAACAAGGTTGATAACGAAATGGTCGATCGCATTATCGATCAGAAGCTATCGCTACAAACCGTTCTTAAACTTCTGGAGCAAAGCAATAGTAATGCCGATGTTAGGGAGTTGTATTCCGATATGCTTGAGCTTGAAAAGGTATACAACGATGTAAAAATCACAGTATCGGATGTAAAAGTTATACAGGATGGAAAATCGAAGGTTGCTACACTGAAATCCAAGAATGTTACAACCGTAAGCCCTGAAGCTTTTAAAAAGCTTAAAACAAAAGTGATTGAATTGCGTAAAAAATACACAGCATAAAATGGTTCGTATGAGATCATCGATTTATATACTTGTTTCGGCAGTTGTTCTATTTCTTGCACTCCCTTCGTCGTCCAATGCTCAGTGTAAGAACTTTGCCAAAAAGATATGTAGGCTTGAACTTTCGCCCTATGTTCACGATGGTAACTACAATGCAGCAATACTAACCGAGGGTGAAGATGCTGAACTTTTCAAGACCTTCTATGCTGGTCAGCAGTATCGCATATCCGTTTGCGGCTCTGAAACTCTTAGTAAGATTGAGTTTATGGTAATGGATGTTGACCGTAAGGTGTTATACACAAATGCCAAAAACAATTTTGCCACCACATGGGATTTTAAGGTAGAAAACACCCAACAGCTCATAATTCTTGTTAAGGTGCCGGTTACATCAGGTAAAAATGAGGAGTTGAAGAGTGGGTGTGTGGCTATTATGTTTGGTCTTAAAACTGACTAATCAATTACTTACATAAATAGTAAAAGCCGCTTTAAGCGGCTTTTTTGTTGCTATACCTAATGGTTAAGCTTAGCAGAGAGGAACTTACCCGTGTAGGAGTTATCCATCAAGGCAAGTTGTTCTGGCGTGCCTGAAAAAATTAAGTGCCCACCATTATCGCCACCCTCTGGGCCTAAATCAATAACCCAGTCGGCGCACTTAATAACCTCAAGGTTGTGTTCCACCAGAACAATGCTATGTCCCTTTGCAATTAGGGCATCAAAGGCACTTAACAGCTTTTTAATATCGTTAAAATGTAGGCCAGTGGTAGGCTCGTCAAAAATGAAAAGGATGGGTTTATCGGTATTCTCTTTGAGCAGGAACGATGCTAGCTTAACCCTTTGGCTCTCACCACCGCTAAGGGTGCTCGACGATTGCCCAAGTTTGATGTAGCCTAAGCCTACATCCTGCAGAGGCTTTAGCTTTTCAATGATTTTCTTTTCAAGGCTTCCTTTGCCTTTCTCAAAGAACTCTATGGCCTGGTTAACGGTCATTTCCAGTAAGTCATACACATTGGCATTCCTATACCTCACCTCAAGGATGTCGTCCTTAAAACGTTTACCGTGGCAGCTCTCGCAGGTTAGGGTTAGGTCGGCCATGAACTGCATCTCCACGTGAATAACCCCTTCGCCCTGGCACTCTTCGCAACGGCCACCATCAATGTTAAAGGAGAAATGCGATGGGCCGTAACCGTTGCTTTTGGCATAGGGCTGTTCTGAAAGCAGCTTGCGGATTTCGTCCCACGCTTTGAGGTAGGTAACAGGGTTGCTGCGCGATGATTTGCCTATGGGGTTTTGGTCAACCATTTCCACACCGGAAATAAGACGAATATCGCCAGCTATGCAGTCGTGCTGGCCAGCCCGCTCGCCACTCCCAGTAATTTCCTTGAGTAGGGCAGGGTATAGTATTCCCTTAACCAAGCTCGATTTGCCCGAACCGCTCACCCCTGTAACCACTGTGAGGGTGTTTAACGGAAACTTTACATCAATATTCTTCAGGTTATTCTCGCGAGCTCCTTTTACTTCAATGTAGCTATTCCACTTGCGACGCTTAAACGGGACTTCAATTTTTTCGGTTCCGTTCAGGTATTTAGCGGTAAGACTAGTGGATGCAGAGTTGATTAGGCTTGGCTCTCCGGCAAAAACCACCTCACCTCCAAGTCGGCCTGCATGCGGGCCAATATCGATAATGTAATCGGCATTGCGCATTATGTCCTCATCGTGCTCTACCACTAGCACAGTATTTCCCAGATCACGCAGATTTTTAAGAACATCGATAAGTAGATGGGTGTCGCGGGGATGCAGGCCAATACTAGGCTCATCAAGTATATAGAGCGACCCCACTAAACTGCTGCCAAGCGATGTGGCAAGGTTAATGCGTTGCGACTCACCCCCGGAAAGGGTAGCGGACAAACGGTTAAGGGTTAAATAACCTAACCCAACATTAACCATGTATCCTAAACGGTTCCGAATCTCTGTTAACAAACGTTTTGCCACTGTGACATCGTGCTCATCCAGCTCGATGTTCATAAAGAACTCGTAAAGTTCTTCAATCTGGATGTTAACTAACTCCTGAATGGTGTAACCAGCCACCTTTACATACGATGCTTCAGGTCTAAGCCGTCCGCCCTTACAAACCGGGCATGTGGTTTTGCCCATGTAGCGTGAGAGTAGAACTCGGTATTGTATTTTGTATCGTTTTTCCTCAAGCTCCGCGAAGAAATCGTAAATACCCTTGAAGTGCCTTGTGCCATTCCAAAGCAATGCTTTCTGCTCCTCAGTTAATTTGTAGTATGGGGTGTGGATAGGTAGGTTATACGCCGATGCATACTCGATTACTCTGTCCTTATACCAACCCATTGACTCCCCCCGCCAGCACGCAATAGCATCCTCGTAAATGGAAAGGCTTTTGTTGGGGACTACCAAATCCTCGTCTATGCCAATTACCTTGCCGTAACCCTCGCATTTTGGGCAAGCACCAAGTGGGTTGTTGAAGTTGAAAAGATGCTCGGTGGGCTGTTCGAATTTTATCCCATCGAGTTCATATAGGTTCGAGAATTGCTCCTCCCGTATCCCTTCGTCGGTTTCGATAGAAAGAATGCAAAAACCATTACCCTCGGCGTAAGCGGTTTGAACCGAATCGGCTATCCGGCTAACAAAATCTTCATCTACCGAAACGGCAAATCTATCTATTATCAACCTTGTGTTGGCAGCAGCCAAATCGACAAGTTCACGATTTTGAGCATCATCAATCCTAATCACTTTACCGTTAATATCAATTCGGGTAAACCCTTCGCGGTTTAGCTCCTCAAGCTTCAGCTTGATGTTGCCGTTAACGGCAATAGGTGCTAAAAGGGTCATGCGTGTTCCCTGCTGATGGGCACTGATAAAGTTTACAACATCGGTAACCGAGTGACGTTTAACCTCGCGGCCCGAAATGGGAGAGTATGTTTTTCCGATACGGGCGTAAAGTAGCTTAAGGTAATCGTAAATCTCAGTGGATGTGCCTACGGTAGAGCGGGGATTTCGGGTGTTAACTTTTTGCTCAATGGCAATGGCCGGCGGAATACCGCTAATAAGGTCAACCTCAGGCTTGCTCATTCTACCAAGGAATTGACGGGCGTAAGCCGATAGGCTCTCTACGTATCGCCTTTGCCCTTCGGCATAAATGGTATCGAATGCTAACGATGATTTTCCCGAACCCGATACACCCGTAATTACTACCAGCTTGTTACGGGGAATATCTACATTGATATTCTTAAGATTATGAACCCTTGCGCCTTTTACCGATATTACCTTTTCGTACTTTTGCATTGATAAAATGGAAAAATGTAACCTACAAAGGTATCACTTCAAAACCATTTTTTAATGATGCTTTTTCAAATTCTCTGAAATTATACATTCCTTCCCAAGCCTCCTTGTTTTGAAAATCTCTGCCAACCCTTTCATCATAACTTTGTAAATCGGTGTAACAATATAGAAATCTAATTCGTGTCTTTTATCCTTTAACCTCAAACCTTCAACCATGAACCTCGAACCATGAACTTTGAACCTTTATCCTTTATCCTTTATCCTTAATATATCTCTTGCCATTAGCCCCTCGTTAAAAAGCAAGTCAATAATGCTGAGGTTGGGAGTAAATCCAAAGCGATGTTCAAAAACCTGAAAGTATGGTAGGATAGCGTGCAAGCTGGTTTCCGGCATTTTAGCCTTTGGGCTAATTGCGTAACGTAAATCCATTACTCCTTCGGGTTCAACTTTATGAAAGGTACTTGTAAAATTGATATTAACGGGTAGTTCAAGGAAGTCCAAAATTGCCTTTAAGAGTTCATTGTTGAACTCCCACAGGGTATTGAAAGGATTGCTGTAAAAGGGCTTTAGTACATCGGCAATAAACTCGAAATATGCCGAAGTTCGGTAAGCCGATTCGATGGCACGCCAATGATTCCTGTTCCAACCGGTAGAGTAATCAATAATAACTTCGGTTATGCCGGTATGGTTGCCCTTTGGTTTTATTACTGGGATTACAAGGGGTAATGGGCCGTTTGCGCTGAGTATTACGCATCGGTTACGGTAGGTTTGTTTAAGGTAAGTTTCATGTGCCTCAATAATAATTTTATCGGCACTAAGTAAGGCGGACATATAATGAACCGGCGGTAAATACGCTGTGCTAAGTAGTATGGTTTTACTGGACATTGTACCCTTTCATTGAACTAAAAAACCTGTTGCGGGTGCCATTCCCCTCCAACAGGTTTTTATGCAGCCATTGTTTAGCCTATTTAATGGTTGTAAACATACGCTTAAAGCGAATATTGGCAGGAAAACGTTTATCCTTATCGAGCGATAGCCAAATAAACGAAGCTTTTCCTACCACATGGTCTTCGGGCACAAATCCCCAAAAACGGCTGTCGGCCGAGTTATGTCGGTTATCGCCCATCATGAAATAGTAATCCATCTTAAATGTATAAGAGCTTGCTGGTTCGCCATTAATATAAATAGTGCCATTTTCAACCCTCAGGTCGTTGTTCTCGTAAACATCAATAATGCGTTGGTAAAGTGGCAGGTTATCGGTGGTGAGGGTAACGGTTGCACCTTTTTTGGGTATCCATAGGGGCCCAAAGTTATCCTCGTTCCATTTATAGCGGGGATCGTGGGGGAAAATTAACTTCCACATAACTGTGGAGTCAGTATTCTCGTTTCGGGTTATTTCAGTTACATTGCTAAAGGTTTTAAAACGTTCCAGCATTTCCTCGGTTAACGGAAGGATGTAAACCGATTCCTGGGCATTGTAGTTGATATCGGAACGGGCAATACCCATTTCCTCAAACCGTATTGGGTTAATGGTAGAGCCATTAGTTCTTATCAGGTAGTTATACTGTCTTTTACCAATCTTTGCCTGCTCTTTGCCATTAACAAAAAGGCTACCATGGATAACCTGAATGGTGTCGCCGGGAATGCCAACGCAACGCTTGATGTAGTTCTCGCGTTTATCAACAGGGCGGTAAATAATATCATAATTTTGACGGATGTAGTCGCGTCCATAAATTCTTGCCAAGGTGTAGTAGCTTGAATTCTGATCCTGCAGGCAGACCGTATCGCCTTCGGGGAAGTTGAATACAACCACATCGTTGCGTTTTATCTGACCAAAACCGGCAATACGCTTATAGGGCCAACGGGGCCACTCAATGAACGACTTGGTGTATTTTGTCAAAGGCAGGGTGTGATGAACAAATGGGAATGAAATTGGCGTGTTGGGTAGTTTAGGCCCGTAGGCAACCTTACTCACAAATAGGTAGTCGCCCACCAGCAACGATTTCTCCATCGATGATGTTGGTATGGTGTATGCCTCAATAAAAAACATTCGGATTAGGGTTGCCGCAACAACTGCAAATATTATGGCATCAACCCATTCAATCAGAACGGTCTTTTTTTGCCCGCGCTTCTTCCAGAATGTCCAGTTTACTTTTTGGGTGATGTAGAAGTCGAAAATGATAGGTAATCCCAGAAGCAGCCAGTAGTTACCAATCCATACTACCCAGAGTATGAAAATTATGGCTGCAAATGCAAATCGGAAATACTTGTTTTTTAGGAAATTTTTTACTTTTTGAAACATGGTATTGTGGTTTAGTCAAGTTTAAGCAAATCATCCATGCTGTAAAATCCCTTGCGGGAGCTGAGAAACTCAGCGGCTAATACCGCTCCAAGTGCAAATCCTCTGCGACTCTTAGCCTCGTGCTTTAGAGTGATAATATCCTGTTCGGATGTAAAGGTCACAATGTGAGTACCGGGAACTTGACCCTCTCGAATTGCCTCAATTGGGATTTTTCTCTCTGCACTATCGGGGATTAAGCTCCAGCCTTCGTATGCCTTCATTTGGTTGCACAGTGTATTGGCAATGGTTATGGCAGTTCCGCTTGGAGCATCAAGCTTTTGGGTGTGGTGTATTTCGGTTATTGATGGTTGATACATCCCTATCCTGTCAAGTATGGAAGCAATGTAATTATTCAGCTTGAAAAAGATGTTAACACCAATGCTATAGTTTGATGCGTAAAACAACGTTCCCTCGCCATTGCGGGCCTTGTTAACCATGATTTCAAGTTGGTTGTTCCAGCCGGTTGTTCCTGACACCACAGGGATTCCAGCGTTGAAACAGGCTTGAATGTTTTGCATGGCTGTGCTCGGCGAGGTGAATTCAATGGCAACATCGGATTTTTTTAGGTTTTCAGTGTTAAGGTCATTGATGTTATCCTTGTCAATTCTCAGGACAATGGTATGCCCACGCTCAAGGGCAATAGCCTCAACCTCATGCCCCATTTTTCCGTAGCCAATTAATGCAATTCTTAGCATTTTGTTAAACACCTTATTTTTGCCTGCAATTTATTAAAAGATGACGAGAAATGATATAAACAGCAGCAAGTTAATCAAAATTAACAAAAAAAGGGGCATTTAGCCCCTTTAACCTTATTCTGTTTTACTGATTACTTTACAGAATCAACAATAGCTTTAAAAGCCTCAGGGTGGTTCATGGCCAAATCAGCCAAAACCTTGCGGTTAATAGCAATCCCTTTCTGGTTGATTTTGCCCATGAATTCGGAGTAGGTCATACCATACTCACGAACCGCAGCGTTAATACGCTGAATCCATAGGGCACGGAATTCAATCTTTTTCTTCTTACGGTCGCGGTAAGCATAGGTCAAACCTTTTTCCAAGGTGTTCTTTGCAACCGTCCAAACATTACGACGCGCAAGGAAATTTCCCTTCGTCTGTTTAAGAATTTTTTTTCTGCGCTTGCGCGATGCTACTGCATTTACTGAACGTGGCATTTTTTTACGATTTTTGAATGATTAGCGGTTCAACGTTTTTGAACTCTTAGTGGCTAATTCATTCTGTTAAACATTAAAGTAAACTAACACACAAACTAAAAGAAAACAAAACTACTTCAAGCCAAGCATTGCCTTAACATGCCCTTCATCGGCCTTGTCAACCAAAGCAACGTGAGTTAAATTCCTCTTTTGCTTGGTTTCCTTTTTAGTCAAAATGTGACTCTTGTAGGCGTGTTTTCTTTTAATCTTACCTGTTCCGGTTAAAGCAAAACGCTTTTTTGAACCAGAATGAGTCTTTGTTTTTGGCATTCTACACTGTATTTATTTGATTACTAATGGTTTGTTATTTCTTTTTTGTGCCTTTTGGGGATACTATCATAATCATTCGTTTCCCCTCAAGCTGGGGCAACTGCTCCACTTTGCCATACTCCTCAAGGTCTTGGGCAAAACGCAAAAGTAGTATTTCGCCTTGCTCTTTGAAAAGAATGGAACGTCCCTTAAAGAACACGTAGGCTTTCACCTTAGCACCTTCCTGAAGGAAATTGATGGCATGCTTCAACTTGAAGTTGTAATCGTGATCATCGGTATTGGGCCCAAACCTAATTTCCTTAACCACAATTTTTTGAGCGTTAGCCTTAATTTCCTTTTGCTTCTTCTTGAGCTGGTAAAGGAACTTCTGATAGTCCAGTATTTTACAAACCGGAGGATCGGCCTTATCAGAAATCATTACCAAGTCTAACTCCATCTCCTCGGCCATTTGACGTGCCTGGCTAATGGGGTAAATGCCCGGATTCTCAATGTTTTCGCCAACCAGTCGAACGGTCTTAGCCCGAATTTCTTCGTTTATCGGGTAAGTGTCGATATCCGACTTTTTGTTGATATTAGGTGCTGCTATAGTTTTGCCCTCCTAACGTTTAGTTAATACTAAATTTCCTTTAGCTGATTATCAATTTCAGCCTTTATATGGTTTACAAACTCTTCAAGTTTCATTTGGCCTTTATCGCCTTCGCCTTGAACACGAACAGCAACAAGGTTGGCTTCCTGTTCCTTTTCGCCAACAATTAAAAGGTAAGGGATTCGGCGTAACTCGTTGTCCCTTATCTTTTTACCTATCTTCTCGTTGCGGTCGTCAACCAGGCTGCGAATATCGTAATTATTTAGGAATTTTGAAACACTTTTTGCATAATCGTTAAATTTTTCGCTAATGGGTAGCACTACAACCTGTTCGGGTGTTAGCCATAGCGGGAATTTACCGCCTGTATGCTCAATAAGTACGGCAACAAAGCGTTCCATCGACCCAAAGGGTGCACGGTGTATCATAATGGGGCGGTAACGCTTATCGTCAGCGCCAATGTACTCCAGCTGGAAGCGCTCGGGTAGGTTGTAGTCAACCTGGATGGTGCCCAGCTGCCACTTGCGGCCAATAGCATCGCGAACCATGAAGTCGAGTTTTGGACCATAGAATGCAGCCTCACCAAGTTCGGTTACGGTTTTTAGGCCTCGTTCTGCTGCCGCTTCAACTATAGCCTTTTCAGCCTTTTCCCAATTCTCGTCAGAGCCTATGTATTTCTCTTTATTGTTCGGGTCGCGTAGCGATATCTGTGCGGTGTAATCTTTAAAATCGAGAGTTTTAAAGATGTATAGAACAATATCGATAACCTTTACAAACTCTTCCTTGAGCTGGTCGGGCCTACAGAAAATATGTGCATCGTCCTGGGTAAATCCACGAACACGGGTTAGGCCGTGCAATTCACCGCTCTGTTCGTAACGGTAAACTGTTCCGAACTCAGCCAGCCTAAGCGGGAGATCTTTGTATGAGCGCGGTTTGGATTTGTAAATTTCACAGTGATGGGGGCAGTTCATGGGTTTAAGAAGGAATTCCTCACCTTCCTGTGGAGTAGTTATGGGACGGAAACTATCCTTCCCGTATTTTGCCCAGTGGCCCGATGTTTCGTAAAGCTCTTTTTGGCCAATGTGCGGGGTAATTACCTGTTCATACCCGTATTTCTTTTGAACGCGTTTAAGGAACATCTCTAAGCGCTCGCGAAGTTGAGCACCCTTGGGTAACCATAATGGTAAACCAGGGCCAACACTGGGCGAGAACATAAATAGTTCTAAATCCTTACCAATTTTACGGTGGTCGCGTTTTTTTGCTTCCTCAAGCAAGGTCAGGTACTCGTCGAGTTGTTTCTTTTGGGGGAATGTGATACCGTAAATGCGGGTAAGCATTTTATTTTTTTCATCGCCACGCCAGTATGCGCCTGCAATGCTGAGCAACTTAATGGCTTTAATATAGCCTGTATTCGGAAGGTGTGGACCACGGCAAAGATCAGTAAATTCGCCCTGGGTGTAGAACGATATGGTCCCATCCTGTAGATCCGATATAAGTTCCACCTTGTAAGGATCGCCCTTTTCCTGGTAGGTCTTAAGCGCTTCGGCTTTTGAAACCTCCCTGCGAACGATGGGCTGCTTTTGCTGGGCAAACTCCATCATTTTTTGCTCAATCTTAGGTAAATCCTCTTCCGATATGGTGTGTCCGTTAAAATCGATATCGTAGTAAAACCCATTCTCAATGCTTGGGCCTATTCCCAACTTAACGCCGGGGTAAAGCGCTTCAACGGCCTCGGCCATAAGGTGTGCCGATGAGTGCCAAAAGGCATGTTTTCCCTCTGGGTCGTCCCACTTGTGTAGCTTAACGGTGGCATCGGTTTCAATGCCACGGGTAAGGTCCCACACTTCACCATTAACCGATACCGATAAAACATCGGCTGCTAAACGCTCCGAAATGCTTTTGGCTATTTCAAGTCCGGTAACACCTTTGGGGTATTCCCGCACGTTCCCATCAGGAAAAGTTATTTTAATCATAACAGTAGAATATCAATTCAAAATGACTTGCAAAATTATAAAAATATTTCATACCACATTCATGCGTGGTTGGGCTTGTTTAATAAAAACAACAATTGTTGAGTTATTGTTTGGGGTTAACCTGATTGGTTTTACCCTTTTTCTTTAATGAAAACTTTGATTCTTCGCCTTTTACCAGACGCTCGATATTCTTTTGATGGGTGAATAGCATTAGGATTGCCAGTATAAAGGCAAAAGTAATTAGCGATGGGTTAGTGGTACGGTAAACAAAAATCAGAACCAGTGGGAACGAAAAGCCTGCAATCATGGAACTTAACGAAACGTATCGGGTGATTAGCACCGATACTATCCAAATTCCAAATACTATCAAAGTGGCGTAGGGGTGAAGGGCAAAAACCACACCCGATAGCACTGCCACACCCTTTCCCCCACGAAACTGAGCAAAAATGGGAAATATATGGCCAAGCAATGCTGCAATTCCCAAAAACAGCTGAAAGTTGATAAACATTCCAGTTTTAGGGATATAGAAATCGGTTAGATATAGCAGACGAACTGCTAGGTAACCTTTAAGAACATCGACTATAAAGACCGATATTCCAGGAATCAGACCAAGCACCCTGATGGTGTTTGTTGCACCGGCATTACCACTGCCATGCTCCCTAACATCGATCCCGTAAAAAATTTTCCCTACCCAAACCGATGTAGGTATTGAGCCAAAAAGGTATGCCGCAAGAATTACGGCAATTTTGAGCATAGTTTCCATGCTGCAAAGATACAAACTTTGATGGCGAAAGAATATCTATTTATATCGATTTTTAAATTTCAAATTTTGTAAGTGATTGATTAATAATTGATAATAATATATGCTTTAGATTACGATTAATATTTTTTAACCGCAATGCAGGTTGATTTAAATAATTTGGATAGGGACATTTCCCTACTCAACAAGGCTAATAAGCTGCTCCTTGTTAAGGAGTATCATCGGATTATTGGAGTTGACAAATTCGTGGGCAAGGTTTTCCTTGTGGGCTTGCAGCTTTACAATTTTCTCCTCTACCGTGTTTCGTGTAATAAAACGGTAAACAAACACACTCCTGGTTTGCCCAATTCGATGTGCGCGCGATGCTGCCTGCATCTCGGCGGCAGGATTCCACCATGGGTCAAGAATAAAAATGTAATCGGCAGCGGTTAGGTTTAGTCCAACACCGCCGGCTTTAAGCGAAATCAAAAAGATTTTCTTTTCAGGATTGTTCTGGAACTCTTCCACTACATCGCTTCTATCGGTTGTTGAACCGGTTAGCATTTCGTAACCTATACCGTTGTTTTGTAAGTAGGTTTCAACCTGTGCCAGGTGTTTAACAAACGATGAGAATATGAGTATCTTATGGTTTTCAGCAATAACACTTTCAATCATTTGCGTAACCTCCTCAAATTTACCCGACGACAGGTTTGAGTATTCATCGAGCATGGCCGGGTGGTTGGCCAGCTGACGCAAACGGGTGAGCGCTGAAAGAACATTGATGGTTGACGATTCCGGTTTACTCTGTTCCAGGGAGTCAAGTATCAACCTGCGGGCTTTTGATTTCTCCGCCTCATAGGCTTTGCCCTGCTCGTCGGTCATCTCACAGTAGATGATTTGCTCGGTTAGGGGTGGTAACTCCTTGGCAACCTGCTCCTTGGTGCGGCGCATTATCAGGGGTTCAATGAGCTTTTTAAGCTGTTTCTGCTTTTCGGCGTCATTCTTGCGCTCAATGGGAATGGCAAATTCCTCACGGAATACCTTAAGGCCGCCGAGCATCCCGCGGTTTAGGAAGTTCATTTGTGACCATAGGTCAAATAGGTTATTCTCAATGGGTGTTCCGCTAAGGCACAAACTCTTCTTTGTCTTAAGCAACAGAACGCATCTGTATATTTTAGATGCAGGGTTTTTAATGGTTTGGCTCTCGTCCAACACCACGTATCGGAATGCAAAGTCCTTGAAAAGGTCAATGTCGTTCCGTATGGTGCCGTATGAAGTTATCACAACATGGTTTTGCTGAAATATTTTGTGGCTCTTGTCGCGTTGGGTTCCATGGTAAATACCAACTTTAACCTGTGGCGCAAACTTTTCGAACTCCTTTTGCCAGTTGTAAATTATTGACGTGGGAGCAACAACCAGCGAACAGTGATCCTGTCCGGTTTTAAAATCGTTGGCCTCAAGTTCCGATAGTAAAAGTGTAATGGTTTGTAATGTTTTTCCAAGGCCCATGTCGTCGGCAAGGCAGCCATTCAAACCATTTTCAACCAAGGTTTTTAGCCAGGCAAAACCAAGGATTTGGTATTCGCGTAGTTTTGCCTGAAGGCTATGGGGTAGGGTTACCCCTTTGGTGTTAATATTTTTTAGTTTTTCAGCGAAACTTGAAATACTCTGGGTTTCTAGACTACTGCCGGCAATAATTGCTGCCGATGTTTTGGACAGCTTAATGCTTTCGCCTTCCTCCTTGCCAAGCATAAGGATGGTTCTGTACTTGGCAAACCACTCATCGGGTAAAATGAAAACCTGACCGTTGGGAAGGGTGAACTCGCGAATGTTCTTGACTATATGCTTGCGGAAGTAAACAAAGGGGATTTCAAATTCGCCAATGCGAACCATGCCGTAAAGGTCGAACCAATCGATACTTTCGGTAAGCCTCAAATTAAGGTCAAAGCCACTTAGGTAGTAGTTTGTTTGCCTAAACTTTTGATGAATCTCAAAACCTTCGTCCTGTAACAGCTTATAGTTGGTGTTCAGCCATTCTATCACCTGGTAGTGGTCAAACTCGCCATTTTCGGGTTTGCCGGGAAAGTACTCGTTTTCTCCCACCTTTGTTAGGCGCCAGGTTTTAATAAGCTGTTGTTTGATTTTTTCTTCCTTCTCGGGGTTGCGGGTAAGCCGGGTAAACGTGTATGAGTTATTGCGGAACGATAGCTTTACCTCATTAACAGCAGGCGTGTTTGCCGAAATAACCTTATTCCCATACTGAAAGCTAAGGGTAAGGCAGGCTCCGCCTGATAGGCGCTCATCGAGCGTGAGTATGGGTTTAGGCCTGTTTTTTTGTTCGTTGATTTCAAATCCCACGGCTTCTACCTGGTTGCTTCTAACAGCTTTCAGCACAAAGGTTTCCATATACTTTTGTACCGATTGTTGGGGTATTGTAACAAATTGCTTGGTCATGTAGGGTACAAACTTTCGGCCATCAATACCTTCAACCTTATATATGCCATTTGCAACCCGAATTAAGCATGGTTCAACCGTAAGCAATTCAAACACACCGGGCAATAAAGTTAAAATGGAAGTTTGATGTTGAATCTTCAGGGAATACTTCATGCCAAGCTCATCAAGTTCGAACCTGAATATGGGCGATGCAACATCGGTATGGTAGGTTAATTGCTTTTCCTTGTAAATGTTATTGGCGTTCCGCTCTCTGATGTATATCGGGATATTGGCCGATGCAGCTTTTTCAACGGCCTTACAAATTCTTCGGTCAATGTAGTTCCTGATGTAGCTGTTTAGGTTTTCGTCGCTTTGAACTTTTTGTAAAAGTTCGTTGAATGTTTTCGCATCGCGTCCAAATAGCTTCAAAAGGCTTTTTTCTGATATTTCCTGAATGCTGCGTATTATTTCCGATTGGTCGGTTGTAATCCTGTCGGAATGAATAACGGCTGAATCGACAATAACATTCTTTTCAATTTTATAGGTATCATCGCTGATTGGACTGATAAGATAAGCTCCTGCCACCAAACCCAATTCCCTGTGCCTATGCAAAGCAATCGCAAAGATGTATTGTGTATCAGTTGAATCCATTTAGGCTATTTTACTGCAATTTTAACAAAAATATGCGTAGCTTAATGTTTTTTATGTATCAATTTTTACTTTCTTCGTTTTAAAACAGCATTAGGCATAGGGTTTGAATTGATTGATTTGTGTATTTTTGTACTTTGTATTCGGACCCATTTCGGAATAACAGTTTCATAAAACTACTTGCAATGATTAAAAGAATACTTGCACTCCTAACTCTGGTATCGTTTTCCTACATTTTGTTTTCGCAGGAAGTAGAGGTAAAAATATCAAAGGACAAGGTACGTGTCGACGGGAAAACGTACTTTGTTCATATAGTCCAGCAGGGTGAAACGCTATACTCTATCAGTAAGGCTTACGGCGTAAGCCAGTCCGACATTGCGATAAACAACCCCGATATATACGCAGGGTTAAAGGTGGGACAAGCTCTAAAAATACCGGCTAAAGTGAAGGAAACCCAAACTGACGAGGATTATATCTACCACATTGTTAAACGCAAGGAAACCCTTTTTGGCATTTCAAGGATGTACAATGTGAGTATGGATGATATACTACGGTTGAACCCTGAAGCAAGGGAAGGGTTAAAGCTAAGTCAAACCCTTCGCATTCCAAAAAAGCAGATAAGCGATATTGAGCAGCAACCCGCCGTTGATTCGGTTGAGTTTATTTTGCACGAGGTGCAGCCTCGCGAAGGGTTATTCGCAATTTCTAGGAAATACGGTGTTTCACCCAAGGAGATTGAGTATTATAACTACGATTTAATTAAGGATGGTTTAAAACTTGGAACAACCCTTCGGATACCAAAACCCAAATCGGTACCTGTTCCTGAGGCTGTTGAAGCCAAGGTTGATACCGATGGGCAGGAGAAAGCATCGCCCTGCAGTAATAGCTACACCTACGATGGTCATCCGTTTAATGTTTCTCTACTACTTCCCTTTACTCAATCCGGCAGCCAGACTCAGGCCATAGTTGATGATGTTGACCCAAAAGATGTTCAGGACCCCACAGGGCAGTTAACTCAAATAACACAGGTTTCGCTTGAATTCTACGAAGGTTTCCTGTTAGCCCTAGATACTCTTAAAAAGTTGGGCATCTCGGTAAACCTAAACGTGCGTGACACAAAGCGCTCACCACAGGAGGTTTTTAAAATTCTGAATAGTTCTGATTTTGCACGATCTGAATTAGTAGTTGGACCTTACATGTTCGATGAGGTTAAGCCTATAGCTCAATTTGCCGCCAAAAATAATATCAACTTTGTATCGCCCATTTACAGCAATAAAGAGGGGTTGGCTGATAAGCAGAATATTATTTCGGTTAGCCAAACCCTTCAAAACCAGCTGGAAATATTTGTGAAGAACTTGAAGGTTGATCCCAGTAAGAACTACCTGGTGATTTATGACTCAACCATTTGGTATTCGCCCAGCTTAAAGCATTTCGATTCACTTCTAACCCAAAACTTCACAAACGCAGCTATTCCCATTTCTCGGTACAATCATAAAACTGCTGCCTACAAATCGGTTGATGTTCAGGAAAGGTTGCTGAAGATGCTAAAACGCGATACCGTAAACATTGTAATTGTGCCCTCCGACGATGAACCATTTGTAGCCGAGATACTTGGGAGCTTATATGCTGTAAAATCGTACTATAACCTCAACACTGAGGTATATGGCCCATCGCGTTGGCGTAAACTTAAAAACCTACCGCCCGATTACCTTTTTGCATTGAATACTCATGTATTCTCACCATTTTTTGTCGACTACACTCAAAGTGATGTAAAAACTTTTGTTGAGAAATACAGGGTGCAATTCCGGTCGGAGCCAACACAGTTCTCGTTTTTAGGTTACGATGTAGCATTTTACTTTATTAGTGCACTCAAGGAGTTTGGTCCTGGTTTTACTCCCTGTCTGCCAAATTACAGGTTAAGAACGCTTCAAACTAACTTCAAACTCAATACTAGTAAAGAGGGGTATACGCTTAATTCAAATCAGTTCATAGTAAGGTATGCCCCCGATTTTACAATCACATGCAGCTGCTATTAATGGCTTTACATTAAATTTTATCATGAATTATCGGTTTAATTCCGGAAATACCCGCCTGGTTAATTTTGAGGGTTGGCTCTCTATCTTAATCAACACTTTGCTTTTTGTACTAAAGTACTGGGCTGGGGTGGTTACAGGATCGTTAGCGCTTATCGCCGATGCCTGGCATACCCTTTCCGATTCAATCAGCTCAATTGTTTTGCTGCTTGGCATTAAATATTCGCAAAAGCCTGCCGATAAGGATCATCCTTTTGGACATGGACGTTCGGAGTTAGTGGTTTCTTTGCTTATTGGTGCACTACTTGCTTTTGTGGCCTTTTACTTTGCCATGGAAGGCATTGCAAAAATCAGGGATAGGGTGAGTACCAGCTATGGAACTCTGGCAATTGTAGCAACTGTGGTATCAATAGTTGCAAAGGAAGGACTAGCACAGGTAGCTTTCATCATAGGTAAACGCACAGGCTCAATTTCAGTTACAGCCGATGGTTGGCATCACCGCAGCGATGCCCTTTCATCGGTCATTGTGCTTGTGGGTATTTTTGTAGGCAAGTACTTTTGGTGGATCGACGGGGTTTTGAGTATCATTGTTGCCCTGCTCATTCTTTACTCAGGTATTAAGGTGATTACCGATAGCGCAGTGGTAATTCTTGGTGAGGTACCATCCGATGATCTTGTTCAAAAAGTAATGGAGATTGTCTCAAGGCAGGGATATGATAGAATGGAGCCCCATCACTTCCATATCCATAACTATGTAATGCATCAAGAGCTTACCTTTCATGTTAGGCTGCCCAATCAAATGACCATAGAACAGGCCCATAGAATTATTTCATTAATTGAAGATGCCATACACTTGGAGCTTGGCATTGATGCCACTATACATATAGAACCCCAAACTACCGATAAGCATTGCAAGCATATCGATTAATCTTTATGGGGATTTAATGGGTGTACGATTATCTACATTATTCCCCTTAAAAGTAACAATATGATACAAAACATGCTGAAAAAATCGTTTGCATAAACTAAAATATTTACATTTGCTTATAATTCTCAATTGTTTATTCTTAAAAAATTGTGGAAATGATTGACTTATCGCAGTACGGTATTAATTCCGTTAGGGAGTTGTACTATAATCCATCGTACGATTTACTTTATGATCATGAAACCGACCCAAATCTTGAGGGTTATGAGCGAGGTATTGTAACCAAACTTGGAGCAGTGAATGTTGACACTGGCATATTTACAGGCCGTTCACCCAAAGATAAGTATGTGGTTCGAGAGCCAAATACCGAAAATGACGTTTGGTGGGCTGAGCCTGGCAAAAAGGGTTCCGATAATAAGCCCATATCACAAGAAGTATGGGAAAAGCTCAAGGAGGTAAGCGTTAAGCAGCTTAATGGCAAAAAGCTATACGTGGTTGATGCTTACGCTGGGGCTAATGAGGATACCCGACTGAGCGTTCGCTTTATCATGGAGGTTGCCTGGCAGGCACATTTTGTTAAAAATATGTTTATTCGACCTTCCGATGAGGAACTCAAAAACTTTAACCCCGACTTTGTTGTGCTTGTTGCATCCAAAACCACCAATCCATACTGGAAGGAACAAAACCTGAACAGCGAGGTATTTGTGGCTTTTCATCTTACTGAGCGAATGGCCCTGATTGGCGGCACATGGTATGGTGGAGAGATGAAAAAGGGTATCTTTTCCGTAATGAACTTTTACCTACCCCTTAAGGGTATTGCATCGATGCATTGCAGCGCCAATGTTGGCAAGGCAGGCGATGTGGCAATTTTCTTTGGGCTGTCAGGCACAGGAAAAACTACCCTTTCGGCTGACCCTAATCGAGCCCTTATAGGCGACGATGAGCATGGCTGGGACGATTCGGGTGTTTTTAACTTTGAGGGAGGTTGCTACGCCAAGTGCATCGACCTAGACCCACAGAAAGAACCCGATATCTTTGCAGCCATCCGGCGCGATGCTCTTCTTGAGAACCTCGATGTGGATGCCGAGGGCAATATCGATTTCCATTCAAAACGTAAAACTGAGAATACGCGAGTATCATACCCAATTTACCATATTAAGAATATTGTTAAACCCATTTCGCGTGCGGGACATGCAAAGAATGTAATATTCCTAACCGCCGATGCGTTTGGTGTTTTACCCCCGGTTTCAAAGCTAACTCCTAACCAAACCCAGTACCACTTTTTAAGTGGCTTTACTGCAAAGCTGGCAGGAACTGAGAGGGGAGTGCTTGAGCCACAGCCAACCTTTAGTAGCTGTTTTGGACAGGCCTTTCTGATGTTACATCCTACAGTTTATGCTCGGGAGCTTGTTAAAAAGATGCAGCAACACAACTCTAAGGCTTACCTTGTAAACACCGGCTGGATTGGTGGAGCTTATGGTGTTGGGCGTAGAATTGATTTGCCCTCAACCCGTGCCATTATCAATGCAATTCTGGATGGTAGCCTCGATAACGCTGAGTTCGACATTCTTCCAATTTTTAACCTTCAAATACCTAAGGCATTGCCTGGTGTCGATTCCAAGCTTTTAAACCCACGTAACCACTGGTCGAATCCTGAGGATTGGGATGCAGCTGCCCGAAATCTTGCCCAAAAATTTATCGAAAACTTTAAGACCTTTACTGATAACGAGTGGGGTCAACGATTGGTTGCTGCTGGGCCTATACTGTAACTGCTCTTCGAGAAAATCAAAACCAAAAATTACTATACAAGAATGGCTACCATTTTGGTAGCCATTCTTATTCTTGTTCAATACTACATGTTTTGTAAGAAAGCCTTAACGTTTTTCTCAATCCTATTCAGAATATCCTCGTCGCTGTGAGCCTTTTGGAACCTGTCGCCAGTAATTTTCTCGTACAGCTCAATGTAGCGGTTTGATACCTGCTCAATAAATTCAGGGGTCATTTCGGGTACGGTTTGCCCCTCCTTACCTTGGAAACCATTGGCCATGAGCCATTCACGAACAAATTCCTTTGAGAGTTGACGTTGCTCCTCGCCTTTCTCAAACCGTTCCTTGTAGCCATCAAGGTAGAAGTACCGCGACGAGTCAGGCGTATGGATTTCATCAATCAGGTATATTTTCCCATCCTTTTTGCCAAACTCATACTTGGTGTCAACCAAAATAAGACCCATTTTCTCAGCAATCTGGGTTCCCCGTTCGAACAGTGCCAGGGTATATTTTTCTAGAAGGTTGTAATCGGCTTCGCTCACTAAGCCTTTCGCAATTATCTCTTCGCGTGAAATGTCCTCATCGTGCCCCTCTTCGGCTTTGGTGGTGGGAGTGATAATAGGTTTCGGGAATTTTTGATGCTCCTTCATGCCTTCGGGTAGGGGAACGCCGCAAAGTGAGCGCTTGCCGGATTTGTACTCACGCCAAGCATGACCTGTCAGATAGCCGCGCACCACCATTTCAACCTTGAAGGGTTCGCAGAAGTGTCCAACTGTTACCATAGGATCGGGCGAGGCTATTTTCCAGTTAGGAACAATATCGGCTGTTGCGTCAAGAAACTTGTTGGCAATCTGGTTGAGGACTTGACCCTTGTATGGTATCCCTTTGGGAAGGATTACATCAAAGGCCGAGATCCTGTCAGTTACTACCATCACAAGAAACTGGTTGTTGATGTTGTACACATCGCGTACTTTCCCATGGTACACTGAAACCTGTCCAGGAAACTTGAAATCGGTGCGGGTGATTGCTTTCATCTTTTTTGTTTTATTTGGTTTAATTATCATCACTTTTCGCATCGGTTTGAATATCGGTTTTACCCTTGGCCTCCTCAAATGCGTTTACTATGTATTTTACCAGCTTATGGCGAATAATGTCGCGGGTATCAAAGTATATTATTGCAATATCTTTTATTCCCTCCAGGAGTTTGATTGCTTTAACCAAGCCTGAGTCATCCTTGTTTGGTAGGTCAATTTGTGTAATATCGCCTGTTACAATGAACTTTGCGTTGCTTCCCATACGGGTAAGAAACATTTTTAGTTGGCTAAGAGTGGTGTTTTGAGCTTCGTCAAGTATTACAAAGGCATTGTCGAGCGTACGGCCGCGCATGTAAGCAAGTGGGGCAATCTGAACAGTACCATCTTCCATAAATTCCTGGAGTTTCTTTGGGGGAATCATATCGTGTAGGGCATCGTAAAGGGGTTGCAGGTATGGGTCAAGCTTTTCTTTCATATCGCCAGGTAAAAAGCCCAAGCGCTCCCCAGCTTCAACGGCTGGGCGGGTCAATATTATGCGTTTTACCTCCTTGTTGCGTAGTGCCCTTACCGCAAGGGCAATGGCTGTATATGTTTTCCCCGATCCAGCCGGACCAATGGCAAAAATCAGGTCGTTACTTTCATACATCTCCACAAGTTTGCGCTGATTTACCGTTCGAGCCTTTACAATTTTACCATGGTTGCCGTAAACCAGCACATCGGTTATGTCCTCTTCCGCCTTTTCAATTGATTCAGGGTTGTTTTGCAGGATATCTTTGATATTGGTTTCACTTAAGTACCCATACTTGATGTGAAAGTCAATCATGGCATGAACTTTCTGATCCAAGTCCTCTATTAGCTGCTCATCGCCAACAGCCTTAATAGTGTTCCCTCTTCCGATGATTTTTAGCTTTGGGTAGTGCTTGGTTATTAAGTCGAAGCGGGTATTGTTAACCCCATATAGCACCAAGGGGTCAATCCCTTCAATAATGATAATTCTCTCGCCTGCTGCCATCAATACCTGTTGGGTTATGTATGCAAAGATAATCTAAAACCAGCCAAATTTTTGTGTTTGTAACCGTAAGATATCAAAAAATACTAACAGCTAAATGGTTAGTAAGTTTAGCAGGCTAAATGCAGAAATTATTAATTTTCTGGTTTACTTTTGTATTGATTTTTGGTTTCTTAAATGGAAGCAAACAATACCCGTTTTGTAACTCTTACCACCGATTGGGGCAACCAGGATTACTACCTTGGGATGCTCTGCGGAAAGCTTTATTCCATTTCGCCCAACTTGAAGGTGGTGGAGTTGAGCCATAAAGTACCTACATATAATTACATGCATGCGGCATTTCTGATAAAGCATTCCTTTAGCCATTTCCCTAAAGGGTCAATTCATATTTGTATGGTGAATAGCGATACCTCGGACAACATGCGCATGCTTTTTTTTGAATACCAGGGCCATTACTTTATTACACCTGATAACGGAACCATTTCGTTAATTGCTGATGTTTTGCCCGAAGTGGTACATGCAATTCCTGTTGATGACACCCGTAGTTTTGGTTCAATGGATTCGGTAACCCTGGCTTTGGAGGCACTACTTTCCGATAATGGCCAAACCGATTTTGCCATTGAAGCATCGGGTATTAAGCGGTTTACGCCAATCCTACCCGTCCCTGAAAACGATGGGATTACAGGAAGCGTTATATATATTGATTCCTACTTTAATGCAATAACCAACATCACTCGCGACGATTTCGAAGCAATTCGGAAGTCCAGAAAGTACTCCATATATGTTCATCGGTTCTCGCATGGAATAAACAAGTTAAGTAATTCATACAAGGATGTTGAAAAGGGCGATTTGCTTGCGCTTTTCAACTCCTTGGGTTTGCTTGAGATAGCAGTCCGCGAAGGGTTTGCCGCTCAAATGTACAACCTCTCAGTTGGCTCAAATATAATGGTTCGTTTTTACGACGATAAAATTTTACGGTGATGAATGAAGGTGATAGAAAACAACTTGCAAGCGAGGCTTTTCAAAGATTAATCGGAATCATGGACGACTTGCGCGCCAAATGTCCCTGGGATAGGGAACAAACATTTGAATCAATCCGCCCATTAACCATTGAGGAAACCTATGAACTTTCCGAGGGAATTCTGGAAAAGGATTACAATCTAATCCGAAAGGAGCTCGGCGATTTGCTGCTGCATATTGTTTTCTACTCGAAAATTGCAGAGGAGGATAACAGGTTTGATATTGTTGATGTTATAAACTCGCTGTGCGACAAGCTTATATATCGTCATCCTCATATTTACGGCAATGTTAAGGTTAACGATGCGAGTCAGGTTGTTGAGAACTGGGAGCAGCTTAAAATTAAGGAGAAGGATGGCAATAAAACTGTTCTTTCAGGGGTTCCAACGGCTTTACCTGCGCTCATAAAAGCCAATCGAATTCAGGAAAAAGTACGTGCCGTTGGGTTCGATTGGGATGAGCGTTCCCAGGTCTGGGATAAGGTTCAGGAAGAACTCAATGAGCTCAGGCATGAGGTTGAGGTAACCAATTCCACCGATGACATTGAGAAAGAATTTGGCGATTTACTTTTCTCCGTGGTGAATGCCGCTAGGCTTTATGGGGTTGACCCCGAAACCGCGCTGGAACGAACAAACCGAAAGTTTATGAAAAGATTCGCCTATCTTGAGCAACAAACCATCCAGATGGGACGCTCGCTTAAGGATATGACCCTTGATGAGATGAACGAGATTTGGGAAGAGGCTAAAAGGTTCGATTAACATTTGAAGTAAATGTTCCTATACCTTGTTCGAAAATTGTTTTACACGTTTCTGGTGATTTTTGGCGTTGCCAGTTTGGTTTTCATTCTTTTCAACCTTATTCCTGGCGATCCCGCTCGCATGGTTCTTGGCCAACGAACCGATTCGCTATCGGTAAAGGCAGCACGTACCGATTTAGGCCTCGACCTACCGGTTTGGAAGCAGTATTTAAAGTATTTAAACGACATTTCGCCGCTATCGGTGCATAATCCAAGTAATAGTAAAAGTTCCATTTACCTCGACACACTTATTTATGGGAAACCCTTAGTGCTTGGGAAAATGGCATCGAATAGGGTATTGGTAGCAAAACAGCCATACCTTCGTCGTTCATACCAAAGTCGACAACCTGTTTCCACAGTTGTTATTTCAACTCTGCCCAATACATTCTATCTTGCGCTGGTAGCAATAGTCTTTGCAACAATTGTTGGAATTGCAATGGGAATAACTGCCGCAGTTTACAAGGATAGTGTTTGGGATAGGTTGCTGCTTGTTAATTCTGCGCTAGGTATGGCTTTGCCATCATTCTTTGCTGCCATACTCATAGGTTGGCTTTTTGCCATAGTGCTTGGCAAGTATACAGGACTAAACCTTACCGGTAATCTTTGGGAGGTTGATGATTTCGGGGAAGGAATTCATCTTAAATGGCAAAACATTATTTTGCCTGCATTAACTCTTGGCTTACGTCCACTTGGCATAATCACCCAGCTAATGCGCAGTTCCTTGCTGGAAACATTAAGCCAGGACTATATCAGAACAGCCAAAGCAAAGGGATTGCCGAATAGGAAGGTGATTTTTAAACATGCTCTCCGTAATTCCCTGAACCCTGTTGTAACATCCATTTCGGGTTGGTTTGCCTCAATGATGGCTGGTGTTGTTTTTGTTGAGTATATCTTTAGCTGGAAAGGACTTGGTTATGTTATGGTAAACGCGCTTAATAGTTACGATGTGCCCCTTGTTATTGGCTGCGTTCTTACGGTTGCTGTAATTTTTAGCATTGTAAACCTATTGGTCGATATACTTTATGGTATTCTTGACCCAAGGGTCAGAATCGGCTGATGTATCGGAATTTTGTTGTAAATTTGATAGCGAAAGGTTAATTAATGCTTGAATGATTATACTTAATTTAAATCGATTGCGATGAGAAGAAAAATTGTTGCTGGGAACTGGAAGATGAATACATTGCCTTCCGAAGGTTTGGCTCTTGCCAAGGATGTTATAGCAAAATCAGCTGAGGTTTCAAGCGGTGTTGAGCTGGTAGTAATCCCACCATTCACTCACCTGAACGAGGTAACAAAACTAGCCAGCGGAACCCGTGTTGCAGTGGGAGCCCAGAATTGTGCACGTTGGCAATCGGGTGCTTACACCGGCGAGGTGTCAGCTGCTATGCTTGGCGCTATGGGAGTTGAGTATGTAATTATCGGACATTCAGAGAGGCGCGAATACTTTGGTGAAACCAATTCCCAGCTTTACGATAAGATTCAGCAAGCCCTTTCAAGTAATCTGATGCCCATTTTTTGCTGTGGCGAAAAACTGGATGAACGCGAAGCCAATCAACATTTTCAGGTTGTTAAGCAACAGGTTGAGGAATCGCTATTTGCGCTCGATGAGCAAAGCATTAAGCAGGTTGTTATTGCTTACGAACCCGTTTGGGCAATTGGCACTGGTAGAACTGCCACTGCCGAACAGGCACAGGAAATGCATGCCTACATCCGTAAACTGCTTGCTGGCAAGTATGGCTCTCAAATTGCTGACTCTATTAGCATCCTTTACGGAGGTAGCTGTAAACCGTCCAATGCCGCTGAAATTTTTGCTAAACCCGATGTTGATGGCGGATTAATTGGGGGCGCCTCATTGGTTGCAGCTGACTTTATTGCTATTGCAAAATCGTTCTAGGATGGGTTACACCGAACTCAAAATAAGGATCAAACCATACACAGCCGAAACAGCTGAAATTCTCATTGCCCAACTTGCCGAGTTGGGCTTTGAGAGCTTCATGGAAAATGAACCCGAATTGCTGGCATACATTAATACTGCAACTCTAAAAAAATTACCGGTCGATTTTATTGGCCTTATTGAGCTGCCTGAGGGTGTTAGAATTGATTATGAGCTGAACAGTATTGCCGACAAGAATTGGAACGAGGTGTGGGAGTCGAATTTTGAGCCAATCATTGTCGATAACCGATGTTTGGTAAAGGCATCGTTCCATACCGATACCCCAAAAACCGATTACGAGATTTTAATCGACCCAAAGATGTCGTTTGGAACGGGTCACCATCAAACCACACACTTGATGATTGAGGCGCTTCTCAACCATCAGGTTGAGGGGCTTACCGTTCTCGACATGGGTTGTGGAACCGGTGTGCTTGCCATTCTTGCCGAAATGCGCGGTGCGCAAAACGTTGTGGCTATCGATAACGATGAATGGGCTTACCGCAACACCCTGGAAAACATTGACAATAATAGCTGCAAACGCATCACTGCCTATTTGGGCGATGCAGAGCTGCTCAAAGGAAGATCATTTGATTTGATACTTGCCAATATCAACCTTAATATCCTTTTAGCCGATATGGCTGCATACGTTAACAGCCTTAATAGTGGTGGAAGTATTTTCATGAGTGGCATTTTAAGGGATGATGTTGAAACGCTCAGGAATGCTGCCGAAAGGTTAGGCCTATCGTTTAGTGAGGTTAATTATAGGGATAATTGGGCTATGGTTGCCTTCCATAAGTAGTTTTTATTATGTATCGGCTTTTATATGGCTAATAAACCTTATGCATATAGAAGAATACTGATAATTGCGCTGCTGCTTACCGCATTTAGCCTTCTGTATGCAGTGTTCATTAGCCAGGACAAGAAGTTTTCCGGCCAGGTACCCCTTTTCCCGGCGGAACTCAATTCGCTTGTAAGCGATAAAGTGAAGGAGCAGGAAGAGGTTTTTTTAAAGGGATTCCCGGCATTTTGGCTTTCCGATACTATCGAAATATCAAAAAAAGAGGCAATTATTGTTACGGCCAATCAGATTCTCGAAGTTTTGCCCGACGATAAGTCTTATATATTAAGCTATGTAAAGCTCATAGCATGTTTTTACCGCAACCAGTATGCAAAAAATCAGTTCGAAACATGGTTCAGCTACTTAAATATGGCATTGGCTGATGGATTTATTAAATCCGATAATCTCCGAACATTGATTCGTTTTTCTGGTTCGCTTATTGATAGTTCGTTTATTTCCATAAATACTTCCCACACATGGAAGGTATTACCTGCAAATTCGTATAACTTCACCTTAAAAAATAATGATTTGCTGGTTAGATTCCAGAATATCAACCTGATTTGCAGGAACAACCGCACCGATAGTATTTTTATAAGAGGAACATCGGGTAATCTGGATATAATTAAGCAGTCGTGGGAGGGGAAAAACGGTAAGGTTACATGGATTCGTTCAAAATTCGACGAATCAAAAATTTTTGTGGCACTCAATAGGTACAGAATTGAGTTAAGGCAAAGTGAATATACAGCCGATTCTGTATTGCTAAATTATCCTGAGTACTTCAAGAAACCTATTCTTGGCAGAATAGTGGATAAGGTTACACCAATATACCAGTCGGGAATAGTTGATTACCCTGAGTTTAACCCCTACCAGAAATGGTTTGAGGTTAAGAATATCTTTAAGGATGTTGACTATTCAGGTAATTTCCGTATTAACGGTTCCAAACTAGTTGGAATTGGCCCCGATGGTAGTTTGGCTAAGGTAACAATTCACCGAAAGGGAAAACCCTTTATGGTGGCCGAGGGGCGAATGGTTTTAATTGAGCAGTCGCACTTAAGCTCGGATAAAGCCAAGGTTGTTTTTTACATTGATAAAGACTCGATTTACCATAACGGTTTATCGTTTGCATACCATAATCCTACAAGAACTGTAATGGTAAATCCAACCGATAAACTAACCACTCAAAGTCCTTTCTACAGCTCGTACCACAAAATCAACCTTTGGTCAAACCATCTAACATGGAATATTGAAAAGGATGAAATTACCTTTGGTAGCAGCTTGGGCGCTTCAATATCAAAGGCTGAGTTTGAGTCGGAGAACTTTTTCAATCAAGACCTGTTCGATAGCATGATGGATGCCAGCGAGTTCCATCCTGTGCTTACCGTTTGGAACTATACTCGTAGGATTAAAAGTAACACTTTTTTGGCATCCGATTTGGCTGTGCATGTGCGCAGGGCTCCCGAGGACGTTAAAATAGCCATGATGCGCTTAGCCAAGTTAGGGTATGTGCTTTACAATTTTGAAACCGACGAGGTTACCATAACCGATAAGCTAAAGTATAATGTAATGGCCCGTTTTGGCCGAACCGATTTTGATGTCATCAGGTTTCAATCCACTACTCCTGGTACACAGCCCAATGCTCGCCTCGATTTAAATAACTTAAATCTTGCCATTGAGGGGGTAAACTATATTTCTGTAAGCGATTCGCAAAACGTATTTATTTCCCCATACAAGAAAAGTATTACCTTCCAGAAAAACAGGAATTTTGAGTTTGGAGGTAGCGTTAGGGCTGGTTTATTTACCTTTTACGGTAAGGCATTCAGGTTTGACTATTCGCAGTTTAAAGTTGAGTTGAATAAAGTTGATTCGCTGATTATTGATTACCAAACCGATTACCGCGATAACTACGGTCGAAGGATATTGCAGGGAGTTGCCAATGCACTCCACATAATCTCAGGCGATATACTTATTGATAAACCCTACAATAAGTCGGGTAGGGAGTACAACCCGCAGTACCCCATATTCAACTGTACCAGCAAGTCATACGTTTACTACGATGCTTCTTATATATACGGGGGAATTTATAAACGTGATTCCTTTTACTTTGAAATTCAGCCTTTTGTTTACCAAAACATGGACAACTTTGAAAAGGCCGACATGAATTTCAAAGGAATTCTGTACTCCGGTAATATTCTCGCCCCCATTGAGGAAACTCTCCGTATACGTCCCGATAACTCCCTTGGTTTTATCACTACTACTCCTTCCGAGGGCATGGCTGTCTATAAAGGTAAGGGGAGGGTTTTCAATAAAATCGACCTGAGCAATCAGGGGCTTTTTGTAAATGGTAGTATTGATTATATTACCTCAACTACACAGTCCGATAAAATGCTTCTTTTCCCCGATTCAATGGTTACGGTGTCAACGGGCTTTTCCATTGCAAAAAGGGAAACTGGCATTGAGTTCCCAAATGTCAAAGGCAATAAACATAGCATCAAATGGCTACCTAAGGCTGATAAAATGTTTATATCCAAAGGTGAAAAACCCTTTGTGATGTACGATAGCTTAGCAACTTTTAGTGGAAACCTTCTGCTTCAACCTTTAGGCCTTACTGGAGCAGGTTTGCTGAATGTTCCAAATGGTAAACTCTCCTCATCGCTATTCGAGTACTCCTCTAATGCGTTAGCCACTAACGAGTCAACGCTAACTATTTATAAAACTAATTCTGATAGCGTTGCCCTTGAAACCACAAAGGTTAAGGCTACTATAAATTTTGCAAACATGCTTGGCGAGTTCAGCCGGGTTGACAAAAGCATTTATGCCTCGCTCGATGCTTTAAGGTATAGCAGCTATCACGATCGTTTTAAGTGGGATCTCAAAGGATACAAGGTTTACTTTGAAACATTAATGGCTCAGGAAGATGTTTTGGCCGGAAAGTTTAGGGTTAGTAACATGATTGACAGGGACAGCATTCCCCGTGGAAATCTGTTTTTCAGTACCAAGCCGGCCGAGGATTCACTTTACTTCTTCGCACCAAAGGCTGTATATAATACTGATAGAATACATTTGGTTGCCGATAGTGTTAAGTATATTGTAACTGCCGATGCCACGGTTTTCCCAAAAAATAAAAGGGTTGAGGTAGATGTTCCCAACCGTATGTATAAGTTCTCAAATGCAAAGGTGAGGGCTAACAATACAACGGCCTACCATGTATTGCATGACGCTGAGATCAAGATTAACGGACGGAAAAGCTACGGTGGTTCAGCATACTACGATTACGTTGATGAACGCGATTCAATCCAAACCATCTACTTTCCAAAGGTTTACTCTGATAACAATATGAATACCTATGCCGAGGGTACCCTAACAGAGCCCGATAGTTTTAGGTTAAGTTCAAACTTTGCTTACATTGGAGGCGTTAGCCTTAGTGCTCCTGAAAAGTTCCTTTTCTTTAAGGGTGGGGCAAAACCAATTTACAACTGCCCCGGAACTATTGGCCAGTGGGTACGATTTGAATCGCAAATCAACCCCAAGCGGGTTTTAATCCCAATTGGTACTGATCCTCGCAACATGAACCTCCATCGCTTAATAAGCGGAACTGCCATTGCCGAGGATTCTTTAAAATTATATGGTGGTCTTTTGCGCAGTCGTAAATTCTGGGAGGATTCATCGCTGGTAACAGCAACCGGATTCATGGAGTTCAACAATAAAAACCGCCGGTTTACCATTGCACCCCTATACAAGTTAGATAATCCCGATTCTTCTGGGAATAGTGTTAGCCTCCAAAAGGACTACTGCTGGGCTTTTGGTGAAGGTAACGTGAGGTTACCCCTAAAGTTAGGCCATGTTACCTCGCAGGTTTACGGTAGTGTAATACATAAACTGGAGAAAAACGAGGCTACAATCGATGCAATTATCAGGTTGAACTTTCATTTCAACCAAAAGGCCCTTGAGGCCATGGCTGCTCAGCTAAGTGGCGCCATTACTCTCGATAAGGTTGATTTAAGCCGTAAGCTTTATCGTAAAATGCTTTACGATTGGCTCACACCTAAGGAGTTGCCCGAGGCATTAAATCAGCTTTCGCTTTTTGGTTCATTCACACAGATGCCCAAAAGCCTGGAGAGTACCATTACACTTTCCGATGTAAAGTTGAGGTGGGATCCTCAGAATAAATCTTTTGTGTCAGTTGGGAAAATTGGAGTGGGTACTATTGGTAATATCCAGGTAAACCGTTTTGTGAATGGGTTCATTGAGTACTACAAGGGACGCTTTAACGATAGGTTAATCCTTTACATCCATATTGGCGACAACGAGTATTACTCGTTCTACTATGCCAATGGGGTAATGTTTGTCAGTGCAACCAATCCTGAATTTTATAACCCTATTGCCTCCCAAAAATCGAGTGAGCGCAGGGTAAAACCATCAAAAGGAATGATGGGCTATAGGTATATGATTGGATCAAAACGTGAACTAAACAGAGCTCAGCTCCGCTACAAGGAGTTAGCCTTTGGTATTAAGTCCGATATTCCGGTTGATTCCGATGACGACAAACCAAATAAGGAAGGCAAAGAAGAAGATTAAAAGCCCCTCTTTTTTTCCCAAATCTCCAGATCAAAAATATTAGAACCATCAATTTTTAGTCTAATCGCTGTTTTTACCTGATGGAAGCCACTGTTTCCAGCCGCACCCGGATTTATGTATAGCATATCCCATTGCTTATCATACTTAACACGCAGTATGTGGCTGTGACCACATACTAAGATGTTTACCTTGTTTCCCTTAAGGATTTCCAGAACTTTTTGATCATAATGTCCTGGTGTACCCGCAATATGGGTAATCAGTATGTTAACATTTTCTGTTGTAAACAGTTGTTTTTCTGGATAAACCAGTCGGGTTTTGTAATCGTCAATGTTGCCATGAACAGCACGCAAGGGTTTAAGCTTTGCCAAATTATCGGCCAGCTCAAGCGATCCAATATCACCTGCATGCCAAATCTCATCGCATGTTTCAAAAAAATCGGTAAGCCCTTTGTCCCAAAATCCGTGTGTATCCGATAGGATGCCAATTGCTTTCATCTTTTATTCTGAAAATCGCCGACTCAAAATTAAAAACTTCGGTCTAAATTGTAAATTTGCATCAACGCTGATTAAATAATCTAGCACTTGTTCTATTTATGTTTTTTATCAATCTGTATACCCTTTGCAGAAGGCAATTTAACTATTAAAGGTTTTATACGATTTTTTGTTATGTTTAACTTGACAAAAACAATTGAGTTCATTAATCTCAAATCTTGAATCTTGAATCTTGAATCTGAAATCTGAAATTTGAAATCTGAAATCTTGAATCTCTAATCCCATGCAGATATTTTATGCCCCACAAATTGAAGGCGATGAGTATAGGTTACCTGAGGATGAGTCCAAACATTGTATTCGGGTGCTAAGGATGCAGCAAGGCGACCAACTTTACCTTACCGATGGTTGCGGAAATCTGCATACAGCAAGGATTGCCGATGAAAACCCCAAGCGATGCTTAGTTCAAATTGTTTCAACTCAGCATGAGTACGGTAAAAGGCCATTCAATCTGCATATCGCCATTGCCCCAACTAAGAACATAGAAAGGTTTGAATGGTTTTTGGAAAAGGCCACCGAGATTGGTGTTGATACCATTACCCCTCTCCTTTGCGAGAGGTCGGAGCGTAAAGATATTAAGGTTGAAAGGTTGCAAAAAATTATGATTTCAGCCATGAAGCAATCGGTAAAGGCCTACCTGCCAATAATTAATAGTATTCAACCGTTAAGGGACTTCGTTAAATATACGCACCAAGCCGATTTAAAAGCAATAGCGCATTGTAATAGCTGGGATTTGACTCCATTTCAGCAGGTTATCCATAGGGGTAGGAGTGTTCTTGTCCTCATTGGCCCCGAAGGCGATTTCACGCCAGCCGAAATAAACCTTGCGCTTAATAGTGGGTTCACGGGTGTAAGCCTAAGCACATCAAGGTTACGAACGGAAACGGCAGGCGTTGTAGCCTGCCATACCGCAAACCTAATCAATGGCGTATAACCTTATCCCACAAATAAGTCGAGCACATTAAGTGCTTTACTCATCGGAACCTGAAAAAATTCCGTGTATTTGCAGCTTACACAGGTAAAGGTTGTAAATTTTCGATTCTGAATGTTAAAAAGTTTAGTGGCAACACTCCCAGCCATAAAAACTTCGCCCATTTCAAAGTCTTTACAGCCACATTTTGGGCATGGTTGCTTGGCTCTAACCTTCTTGGTTTTCATTGCTTTGGTTCCCCTTTTCTTTTAAGGTTGATTTTTTAAGCCTTCCGGCTTTCCTTAGTGCTTGGTCAATAATCCATTCTATTTGCCCATTGGTGCTACGAAATTCGTCTGCCGCCCATTTTTCTAGGGCAGCAAACTTTTCGGGATCGATCCGTAACACAAATGTTTTCTTTTGGCCCATGGTTTATTACTGGTGAAGTGTTCCCGCATTTACAACTGGCCTAGCCGATTCATCGGAGCATAGCACAACCATCAGGTTGCTAACCATTGCTGCTTTCTTCTCCTCGTCAAGGTCAACAATTTGTTTCTGCGATAGCTGGTCAAGCGCCATTTGAACCATTCCTACAGCACCCTCAACAATTTTGCTTCGGGCTGCCACTACTGCCGTTGCTTGCTGGCGGCGAAGCATTGCCCCTGCAATCTCCGATGCGTAAGCTATATAGTTAATTCTGGCCTCAATCACCTGAATGCCCGCTATGTTTAGCCTTTCAATTAGCTCGGTCTCAAGTTTATGGTTAACAACCTCTCCGCCTGCTCGTAGGGTAATTTCTTCCTCCTCGTGTTCAAAGTTGTCGTAGGGGAACATTCCTGCCAGCTTACGGAGTGCAGCATCGCTCTGCACTACCACAAAATGCTCATACTCATCAACCTCAAATGAGGCTTTGTATGTATCCTTTACGCGCCAAACAAGCACCAATCCAATCATTATGGGGTTACCAACTTTGTCGTTAACCTTAATGGGCTCACTGTTAAAGTTGCGTGCCCTAAGCGATATTCGTTTTTTCAGATAGAATGGGTTTGTCCAGAAAAAACCGTTACGCTTTATGGTGCCCATGTACTTCCCAAAAAGTATCAGCACTGCCGATTCGTTTGGGTTTACCACTATAAACCCAGGCATAATCAGCACTATTGGCAAAAAGCCAAGAGCATACCATGGCGATTCTGTTGTAATCAACAGGCTAATGGTTGCTGCAACCAGAATAAACCAAGCCACCAGCATCAGGTAGCCCGATTTGGGATGAAATTCTTTTTCCATAACTGATATTATTAAAGTGATATTAAAATGATATTACAAATATATTACAGAATTATATAAAAGTCAATAAAAAAGGCCGATTTTTTTTCGGCCTTAATCTTTAATTTTTGCTAAAAGTTGATAGAATTGTTTTTCGGGTGCTGGTGGTGTTGCCCTTTCGAGTTTTCCAACGTAATCAGTAAAATACCTTTCAATGTTACTTTGCTCCTGTACATTAAATCCTTCAACGTCTTTTCGGGATGAACGGTTCCTGGATTTACTATCAACATTATTATTTTTCACTGCGTAGATATTTACCATAGGCAAATTGGTTGAATGGTTTCAACATCAAAACGTATATATATATAAGGTATTGTATTAAATCGGGAAAAAATTATGCAAAATGATTCAATGTCGTTTAGCTAACGAAACAGACCCTCCTTTTGTCATCCTAAGCGTAGCGAAGGATCAATTCAATAGTGTGCAGTGTACAGTGTGCAGTTTAGGAGGGGTAGTGTTTAGTGTTTTCACCATCAACTAACAACTTTCAACTGTCAACTCCACTTGTCATCCTGAGCGGCCTGTCCCGCCCTAGCGGGGAGCGAAGGATCTCTGACCCGCCAAATGAGATGTTTTGCTAACACTCAACAAGGCAATAGTTCCACGAGCAACGAACAACCTTTCCAGTCCCATA
>NZ_JBBFKU010000019.1:0-62655 GCF_037481895.1 Tenuifilum sp. | reverse complement strand
AAACATTTTGTATGGCAAACCGTGTTACGCTCTACCATATTGCCCAGCATGTCGGGGTGTCAAAGACTTTAGTATCGCTGGTGCTGAACGGGAAAGCCCAGCAGTACGGTATTTCGAAACAAACCTGCGATAAGGTTTTTGCAGCGGTTAAGGAGTTGAACTATAGGCCAAACCGAACCGCCCGTAGCCTGCGCACCGGGAAAACCGAAACCGTTGGGCTGATTGTGTCCGATATCTCAAATGCTTTTTATGCACAAATGGCCCGCATGTTCGAGGACTTGGCCTCTGCGCAGGGGTATAGCGTTATCATTTGCAGCACCGATGAGGAGGTTGAAAAGGAGCAGCGGCTAATTACCATGCTACGCAACCGTCAGGTCGATGGGCTTGTGGTGTCAACGTCGCAGCGTGAGGTAGAGTGGTTAAAGGCTGTTTACGACAGCGGTACACCGCTGGTGCTTATCGATAGGCATTTGGGTAGCGGCACGCTACCCGCCGTTGTGGCCGATAACTGGTCAGGGGGCGCCATGCTTGCCCATCACCTGGTGGAGCAGGGGTATAAAAATCCCCTCGTGCTGGGACTGTCCACAAGTCACATTTCCTCGGTGGCTGAACGTATCGATGGTTTTTTGGGTGTGTTCAAGGAACACAATTTGCCATGCTTGGTTCGCGAGGTGGGGTTCAACACCATCCAGACCGATGTGGATGAGCTACTGTTAAACGTAAAGTCGCTTCCTTTTATGCCCGATTGCCTGTTTGCAGTAAATAACAACATAGCCACCGCTGTGCTGCACTCGCTGGCTGCTACCAATGTCAAAATTCCCAGCGATATGGCAGTGGTTTGCTTCGACGATTTGCCTTACTTCGCCTTTATCAGCCCCACAATTACCGCCATTGAGCAACCTGTTGCCCAGATGTGCAGTAGGGCATTTGAGCTGTTAAGCCAGCTAATGGATGGGGAAAACTTTTCGAGCCATGAGGTGCTAAGGCTTCCTGTAAAGCTTAACGTTCGCCAATCATCACAGAAAAAATCAAAATAGTATATCAAACTAAAATCGCACCGTATGAACCGTAAAACATTTGCCATTTTGCTTGCCTTCCTGTGTATGGGTTTTGGCGATGCAGTAGGTCCCTTTGTGGGATTAGCCAAGGAGCAGTTTGCTTTATCGAACTTTGAGGCGCAGCTTATTGCCTTCATGGGATTTATTATGTTTGGGCTTTTATCGGTACCCATGGGTTTGGTTCAGGACCGAACCGGTAAAAAGTTTGTTTTGATGCTGGGTCTTTCCATTGCGTTGGTTGGCCTTGTTCTCCCGCTTTTTGGGCTAAGTAGCTATGCACTTTTTCTGCTAACCATCCTGCTGCTTGGTGCGGGTGCCGCAATACTGCAGGTTGCCGGTAATCCTATTATGCGCGATGTTTCCGAGCCCGGAAAATACTCACGAAACCTGAGTTTTGGGCAATTCATTAAGGCTATCGGCTCGCTTTCCGGTTCGCTTATTCCCTTTGCAGCTGCCAAGTGGATGGGAATGGACTGGAAGGTACTTTTCCCAATTTATGTGGCATCGCTTTTAATCACCCTTATAATTATTGCTTTAACCCGTATACAGGAGGTTAAGGCCGACAAGGAGCCTGCTACTCTTGCTAGTTGCTTTAGCTTGCTTTCAAACAGGTTTGTTCTACTTATGGTATTAGGAATTTTTGTTTACGTTGGTATTGAGATATGCTTGAGTTCAGGAGTTCCTATCTTGCTCAGCTCACATTACGGCATCGATTTAAAGACCTGGGGCTTGCTGGGTAATGCATTTTTCTTCATTGCCATTCTAACCGGTAGGTTTTTGGGCTCAGTAATACTATCATGGGTAAAACCCCAAAGTTTCTTTCGCGTGACCGTTGCCCTATCGGTATTAGGTCTTTTGTTGATTTTTGTTGATAATCAGGTTGTAACCCTGGCCGGTGTGTTTATCACAGGTCTTGGTTTTGCCAATATTTTCCCGTTGATATTCTCAATTACAGTCGATTCCATGCCTGAGCGTGCCAATGAGATATCGGGGCTTATGGTAACCGCCATTGCTGGTGGCGCTTTTATTCCACCGCTTATGGGTCTGCTTGCCGATGCAACCAGCGTTAGGTTTGGGTTTATTGTTCCCTTAGCTGGTATTGCGTTCATTGCGCTGCTCACCATGGTTAAACCTAAAACACAATCGTAATGGACTATAGGAACGATAATCGCGTGGTGCTTACGCTCGATGCTGGCGGTACAAACTTTGTGTTCAGCGCCATTAGAGGCATGGAGCGTATTGGCGAAACCATTACGCTTCCGAGCAATGGCGATAATCTCGATAAATGCCTTTCAGGCATTATCGATGGCTTTAGCAGTTTGATGAATGGTTTAACGGAAAAGCCTGTAGCTATCAGTTTTGCATTCCCCGGCCCGGCCGATTATCCCAATGGTATAATTGGCGATTTGGGCAACCTACCTGCTTTTCGTGGTGGTGTAGCCTTGGGGCCCATGCTTGAGGATAGGTTTCATCTACCCGTTTTTATCAATAACGATGGCGATTTGTTTGCTTACGGCGAGGCCATTGCCGGATTTTTACCGTTTGTGAACCAACTGCTAGCCCAGGGTGGAAGCAATAAGCGCTACCGCCATTTGCTGGGTATTACTTTGGGTACCGGATTTGGAGCAGGGCTTGTGGTTGATGGAAATCTATTCATTGGCGATAATTCGGCTGGCGCCGAGATTTGGTTAGTCCGTAACGCCATCGACCCCGACTGCTTTGCCGAGGAGGGTGCAAGTATAAGGGCAGTTCAGCGCGTTTACCATTCATACAGTAAGCATAATCATGGCAAACCGCTAACACCAAAGGATATCTACGAGGTACTTGAAGGTAAGCAGGAGGGCGACATGGTGGCTGCACGATTAGCCTTTCAAACCCTTGGTGTTGTGGTGGGCGATGCCATAGCCAACGCAGTTACCCTGACCGACTCGTTAGTAGTTATTGGCGGTGGACTTGCCAACGCATGGAAGTATTTTGCCCCTGCCATGCTCAGCCAGCTCAACGGAACTATTTCCCGCACCGATGGAACAAGGGTCGATAGGCTTGAAGTTAAGGCGTTCGATATTGAGGATGAAGTGCAGCGAGCCAGGTTCCTGTCGGGTCAGCAGCAGCGGGTAAGCGTTCCCTTTTCAAATCGTATGGTTGAGTACGACCCAATGAAACGGATTGGTGTAGGTTTATCGCGCCTTGGCACAAGCCATGCGGTGGCTGTTGGGGCCTACGCTTATGCACTTGGTATGATTGATAAAAAGCGTTGATGCTTCTTGTCGCCCAAGTGAAGCGAATGATCTCACTTTCAGAATAATGATGAGATGTTTAACTTTAAACTATGGCGGTACAGAACGCACAAAATGGCTGGGGATAAGTAGTTTCTTATGCTCTTACAATCAACGAACAACTATCAACGAACAACTTCACTTGTCATCCCGAGCGTAGTCGAGGGATCTCATCAAAGGACTGAAAAGAAAAGGACATAGAGATGCTTCGGCGAGCTCAGCATGACAAGGGAATAAGGGTTACTGAAAACACTATAAAAGGTGAAAAAGGCTATATCGGTTCTGGTTTTATGGGTGATGGCTTTTGCTGCCTTGCCGCAGCAAGAGTTTCCGCTCAATGGACAGTGGCAATTCAGGAGGACAAACTCCAGTGATGGTTGGCTGCCTGCAACCGTTCCTGGGGCAGTTCACACCGACCTTCACTCCAATGGCATGATTGGCAATCCATACCTTGGCTGTAACAATATGCACCTGGCTTGGATTGATAGTACCGATTGGGAATACCGCAAAATCTTTGCCTTGCCTAAAACCTTTAGCACGACCATGGATGTTGAGCTCGTGTTTGAAGGGATTGATACCTACGCCGATGTTTACCTGAACGGAGTAAAAGTACTTACAGCCGATAACATGTTCAGGCGGTGGGTGGTTCCTTGCTCAAAGTTCCTTAGGAAAGGGCAAAATGAGCTAAGGGTAGTTTTTCGTTCGGCGGTTCGGATGGTTGACAGCATTGCCGGGCGTGGGAGTTACAGGTTGCCTGGCGGCGAATGGGCCTATGTCCGTAAGGCTGCTTACCATTTTGGTTGGGACTGGGGCCCCCGATTCGTTACCTGTGGTATATGGAAACCGGTTTACTTTAGGGTAGTTCCCAAAGTGCGAGTCTCAAACCTGTCAATATCAACAATTTCTGTTAGCAATCAAAAAGCCTTAATGGCTATCGATTTCGATATAGATGGTGATACCAAGGCCCCAATGAGGCTAACAGTAACCGATGTTCATACTGACAAGATTTACCTTGATACAGCCATGCAGTTTAAAAGCCATGAGGTAGGCGCACGATTTTATATTGATAACCCCAAACTCTGGTGGCCAAACGGTATGGGAGAGCAGTATCTAAATCGATTTAGAGTGCAATTTTTTGAAGATAGAAAGTTGATTTACGATAAAGTACATGATGTGGGAATTAGAACCGTAAGGTTGATATCGGAGCCCGATAGTTCTGGGCAATCGTTTTACTTTTTGGTAAACGGCTTGCCGATGTTTGCCAAGGGGGCAAACCTTATCCCGCCCGACTTCTTTGTGCATAGCATTGCGGATTCGGTTTGGGTGCAAAAGGTTGATTTTGCTGCCCAGAGTAATTTTAACATGCTGAGGGTTTGGGGTGGAGGCGTTTATGCACCCGATGCCTTTATGGAGGAGTGCACCCGTAAGGGCATTCTGGTTTGGCACGACTTTATGTTTGCCTGTTCAATGTATCCTTACAGTTCTGCTTTCCTTGCCAATGTAAAGGAGGAAGCTGTTGAACAGGTAAAGCGACTGCGCAAGCACACAAGCCTTGGGTTATGGTGTGGCAACAATGAGGTGGACGAGGGGTGGCATAATTGGGGCTGGCAAAAGCAGCTAAGCGAATATACTGGAGCAGCCGATTCGGTATGGAACGGTTACGTTCAGCTGTTCCACCATCTTTTGCCTGAGGTTGTTAAGCGTTACGATTCCACCAGAAGCTACTGGCCATCGTCGCCCATGTTTGGCTGGGGAAGAGCTGAAAGCACCACGCATGGCGATTCCCACTACTGGGGTGTTTGGTGGGGTAGGGAACCTTTTGAGCGATACGCTCAAAGAATACCACGCTTTATGAGTGAGTATGGATTTCAGGGAGCCCCTTCGGAAGAAACTCTACGAATGTTTAACGACCGGAATAACCTGCCCGACTCGGCGCAACTGCTTTGCCACCAGAAACATCCGGTAGGCTATCAAACCATTAACGAGTACATGGAACGCGAGGGGCTTAAACCCAACGATTTGCTGGAGTGGATGGACTATAGTCAATTGGTTCAGGCCCAGGGTTACGCGCACGCCATTGAGGCGCATAGGTTGGCATCGCCCTACTGCATGGGTACGCTGTACTGGCAGCTGAACGACTGCTGGCCTGTGGTATCGTGGTCAGGTATCGATTATGCTGGGATGTGGAAACGGGTTCAGCACTACGTACAAAATCTCTATAAACCTGTTATTGCTGGTGCCCATTTAGAAGATACACTGGTTGTGGTAAAAGCCGTGTCCGATAGTATAAAGCCCATACAGGCAAGCATTTCCGCTAGAGTTTTTGACATCAATGGGAATGAATTAAATCAACTTAACCGGAACTTGACTTTACAACCTAATGTTGCTGTTGAGGTTGGTACAATGCCGCTTGCCAATGAACTAGTTGTACGCAACGATATCTACCTGAAATTAACTGTTAGCATCGATAATGAAACGCGCATTGAGAGCGTTTACTACTTCACTAGGTCGCCCCATAAGGATATTCTGGGTATGGGTATGGTTCAACGAATAAGAGAGATAAAAAGGTAAACATCGGAATAAATCATAAACCTAAATAGTATGAAACCACTGGTATTAGTAATGGTACTTATGCAGGCTTTAAGCCTTTGGGCGCAGAAAGGCCCTGCCTATTATGTAAACCCTTTCATTGGCACCGATTTTCACGGCCACACTTACCCCGGGGCTACGGTTCCCTTCGGAATGGTACAGCTAAGCCCCGATACCCGCTTAACGGGCTGGGATGGATGCTCAGGTTACCACTACTCCGATAGGGTTATTTACGGATTTTCGCACACACACCTGAGCGGTACCGGTGCATCGGACTATGGTGATATTCTGTTTGCACCAGTTATCGGGAAATCGCCCATTTTTGAGAATAGCAAGTACTCATCGCCATTTAACAAAAAGAATGAGCAGGCAAAGGCTGGCTACTACTCGGTATTCCTGGATAAATACAAGGTGAAGACTGAGCTAACTACAACGGCAAGGGTTGGGTTTCATAGGTACACCTATACCAAACCAAACGAACCAGCCATGGTCATTGACCTTTCACACCGCGATAAGGTGCTGGAGGCATGGTTTAAGGTTACGGGAAAAAACGAGCTTCGTGGCTACCGCCGTTCATCGCAGTGGGCTAAAGACCAAAAAATCTACTTTGTAGCCCGATTCTCGGAACCCTTTGCATTGGGCCCCAAGTTTACCGACGATAGTGGGGAAATGAATACCCTTAATAACGAGGATGGCACGGTTGAGGTTCATGGAACCAAGCTGAAAGCATGGGTACAGTTCCCAAGGTTGAAAAACAAAGTTTTACTGGTAAAGGTGGGTATATCCTTTGTTAGCGAGGAGGGCGCTCTCAAAAACCTTGAGGCCGAGGTTCCCGGCTGGGATTTTGATGGCGTTGTTGAGGCAGCCCGCATTAAGTGGAACGAGGAATTATCAAAAATTCAGGTTGACGGGGGTGCTCCCGAGGAGCTAACCACGTTTTACACAGCCATGTACCATGCCATGGTTGTTCCAAATATCTTTTCCGATGTGGATGGATTGTACCGCACCATGGATGGTAATGTTCGTTACGCCGATGGTTTTACACCCTACACCGTATTTTCCATCTGGGATACCTACCGTGCATGGCATCCGTTAATGACCATTATTGATACCAAACGCACATCCGATTACATCAATACGTTCCTATCGCACTTCCGCTATGGTGGTAGGCTTCCGGTGTGGGAGTTTGCAGCCAACGAAACCGACTGTATGATAGGCTACCACTCTGTCTCGGTAATTACCGATGCATGGATTAAGGGTATACGTGGTTTTGATGCCGAGTATGCCTTACAGGCCATGAAGCACAGCGCAAATCTTAATCACTTTGGATTGCAGTCTTATAAACGTTATGGTTTTATTCCTGGCGATATGGAGCACGAGTCGGTATCGAAAACACTTGAGTACGCTTACGACGATTGGTGCATTGCCCAAATGGCAAAAGGTTTGGGGAAGTATGATGATTACAACACATTTATCAAAAGGGCGCAATCGTACAAAAACCTATACGATCCCGATACCCGTTTAATGCGGCCACGCCTGAACGGAGGTTTTAAGCAGAAATTCAACCCTGCCGAGGTTGACCAGCATTTCACTGAGGCTAACAGCTGGCAGTACAGCTTCTATGTGCCACAAGATGTTACGGGTTTGATAAATCTGCATGGGGGAATGGATAAGTTCGAAGCAAAACTCGATGAGCTCTTTAATGCGCCCTCGCAGCTTGCCGGCCGAAATCAGGTTGATATAACAGGGTTAATAGGACAATACGCCCATGGTAATGAGCCAAGCCACCATATGGCATACCTGTACAACTATGTGGGTAAACCCTGGAAAACACAACAGCTTGTTAAACGGATTATGAAGGAGATGTATAGCCACAAGCCCGATGGTATCTGCGGCAACGAGGATTGCGGTCAGATGAGCGCTTGGTACATCATGAGCGCCATGGGTTTTTATCCGCTCTGCCCCGGTTCAACCCAGTATGCAATTGGTTCACCACTATTCCCAAAAATCACAATTAATCTTGAGAATGGTAAAAAATTTACGGTGATAGCCGAAAATCTTAACAACCAAAACATCTACATTCAAAAAGCTACTCTTAACGGGAATCCCATTACAAGAAGTTGGATTGACCACGCCGAGATAATGGCTGGTGGCGAACTGGTTTTAACTATGGCCAGTACACCAAGCGATACCTGGGGTACTCAGCCTGCTGATCTGCCCAGCACATCAATTAATGACAATCCAATAACAATTGCGCCATTTTTGGTTGCAGCATCTGATGTATTTACCGATACCTTAACAGTTTCCATAGTTTCGGTTCAGCCCGATGCTCAAATTTTCTACGTTGTTGAGCCGGTGGATAAACCCCTGCCTCAAACCAATTGGATTCAGGGCAATAAGGTAAACCTTACTGAAAGCCAAAAGATTCGCACCTTTGCTATTTTGCCCAATGGGCAAACAAGTGCCATTCTGGAAGGGGTATACAGAAAGGTAAACAGCATTGCCAATGTTCAGCTCAAATCAAAATACAGCTCACTCTATACGGCCGGTGGCGATTTGGGCTTGGTTGATGGGGTGAGAGGAAGCAAGAACTTTAGGATTGGCGGGTGGCAAGGCTATCAGGGGCAGGATTTTGAGGCCATTGTTGATTTGGGTGAGGTAAAGCCAGTAAAGCAACTTTCTGCAGGTTTTCTTCAGGATGCAAGTCCTTGGATAATGATGCCGCGCGAGGTAAGTTTTTCCGTATCGACCGATGGGCAAAACTATGTTGTGGTTGGGGCTGTAAAAAGCGATATACCTGAAAACCAGATGGAACCTACCATTAAGGACTTTACAGTTAATGTTGAAACAAAAGCCCGATTTGTAAAAGTGTTTGCAAAGGCATTTGGCCCTCTGCCTTCGTGGCACGAGAGTGCCGGCGAACCCTCGTGGCTTTTTATCGATGAAATTTCCATAAAGTAAAAGGCTATTAACATGCGCAAATTGTTGATGTTAGCCCTAGCGCTTACAGCGCTCCTGTCGTGCAGCAGGAATAGCGATGTTAACATTATACCAAAGCCAGTAACTATTAAACAGGCTGATGGCGATTTTACCATTAACAGCAAAACTTTAGTAAGAGCCGATAGCGCCGATAGCATTGCTCTTAATAATGCAATTTACCTTGTTGAGCTGCTGAACCAGAAAGGTGTAGGCTGTGCTTTTAATGCTGAAGTGGGAGTCGATTCCACGAATAGCATCGTTTTTACTAGAACCGGTTGCTCCGATAGTTTAGGTGCTGAGGGATACATGTTAAGCATTGGGCCCAAACATATCGTAATTAAAGCAAATGAGTCTGCTGGCTTTTTCTATGCCATACAAACCCTCAGGCAGTTGATGCCTGCCAATTTCGAGAAAAACGATTTTAGGCAAAAATCGGTAACAGTACCTTGTCTTAGTGTTATTGATAAACCGCGTTTCCCTTGGCGGGGGCTTAATCTTGACTGTTGTCGTCATTTTATGACTAAGGATTTTGTGAAGCGTTACATCGACCTGTTGGCATACCATAAAATGAACGTTCTGCACTGGCATCTCACCGAAGACCAAGGTTGGCGAATTGAGATAAAGAAGTATCCAAGGTTAACCGAGATTGGTGCTTGGCGAACCAATGCCGATGGAACGGTTTACGGGGGTTTCTACACCCAGGACGATATTCGCGAGGTGGTTTCATACGCCGCAAAACGCCATGTGATGGTTGTTCCAGAAATTGAAATGCCCGGGCATTCAGTAGCCGCTTTGGCGGCCTATCCCAACCTTTCGTGCACGGGAGAACCGTTAAAGGTTGAAACCAACTGGGGCGTTTTTAAGGATATTTACTGTGCCGGGAACGATTCTACCTTCATCTTTTTGCAGGACGTTCTTACTGAGGTTGTGGAGCTTTTCCCTTCGCCATACATCCACATTGGCGGCGATGAGGCGCCTAAGTATCGGTGGGAGAACTGCCCAAAATGTAAAGCAAGACTAAAAAGCGAGGGGTTGAGCAACTACGAGGAATTACAGCGTTACTTTATTAGCCGAATAGCAAAATTTTTGGAGGGCAAAGGCAAAACCATTATTGGCTGGGATGAGATACTGGAGGGGGGCAGGCCGCACAATGCTACGGTTCAGGCATGGCGTGGTATCGATAGGGCTACGGAAGCCCTAAGCGCCAACGCACCGGTTATTGTGTCGCCAACAAGCCATTGCTACTTCGATTATCCCATTGAGGTTACCAGCCTGCAAAAGGTTTACAGCTTTGACCCCGTACCCACGCAGGTGGATTCAGCAAAGGTTCCACTGGTTCTTGGTGGCGAGTGCAATATGTGGACTGAGTATGCCCCTCAGGAAACAGTCGATTCAAAGGTATTTCCACGTATGCTTGCCATTGCAGAGGTTTTGTGGACTTATCCCCGGGATCGCAACTATAACGAATTTCTTAACCGGGTTCGTAACCATTATCACCGATTAGAGGCATTGGGTGTAACCTACGGTTTTGAGCAATCGGCAGTTGAGTTTAAATCAAGTATAGGTGATGATAAAAAGTCCATTTCCGCTGAGCTCATTAAAGGGCAGGATAATCTTACTATACGATACACCACAAATGGCGATGAACCAACCGAGAGTAGCACACGCTACCGTAAACCAATTGAGTTAACCTCGTCAACTACCTTGAAGGCTGCTGCATTTAACAATGGCAATCGTGTAGGTGATGTTTTTGAACGATCATTTGCGGTATCGAAAAGTTTAGGTAAACCCATAGAGCTTGGTTTTGTTCCTGCCGAAAAGTATTTGGGTGGCAGTATGCAGGCTCTTGTTGATGGCCGGTTGGGAACACCCAAGTATAACGATGGCATTTGGCAAGCCGTTCAGGGACACGATATGTTAGCTACCATTGACCTTGGTGCAAATCAACCGATAAAAAATTTTTCAGTAGGTTTTTTACAAAACATTCCCTCATGGATATTCCTGCCAAACCGGGTAGATGTTTTCGTTTCAGCGGATAGTATATCCTTTGATCAAATTGCTCAAATGGATTGTCCTGAAAGCATAAAACGTCAACCTGTGCTGGTTTATAGGTTTAATACTTTTGTAGTAAATAATATCATGGGGCGTTACGTGCGTTTTGTAGCACATAATCCTGGCCCATGCCCTGAGTGGCATCCGGCATCGGGTTCGCCAACATGGCTTTTTGCCGATGAGATAGTGGTAGAATAAAAAAACCGGCATTTGCCGGTTTTTACTTTTTGACTGTGGGCTCAGCTACTCTTTTGGCCTTGATTTTCCCGGTTACTGTAAATGTTTTAGGATTTTCTCCTACGCTGGTGAACGTTCCGCTATAGGTAGCCTCAATAAAACCGCCAATGGGATCAATCTTGTCAATTGTTACATCAACATCCTGCGACTCAAGCCCAAAAACAATGTTGTTGTTTTTATAGAACATGATCATACCAGTAAAACTCGCAGTACCGGGTTGGTCATCCTCAAGCACAAAATAGTAGTGCGCCATTAACCCGTTACCAGCATCAACCATCTCAGTTTTTGGGTAAATGGTTGTGTAGTAGATTTGCGCAGTAGGATTATTTGTTCGGTATGTATAACCTTCTACCTCCATGGATGTCCCCATGTTAAATGTTGGGCTGGAGTAGGTTTTGCCATCAATGGTAACGCTTCCGCTTATGGTAACGGAGTTGTCGTAGTCGCCGCTCTCATCGTCTTCGCATGCAGCCATTCCAAATGCTAACATGCTAAGCAATAAAATGTATGATATTCTTTTCATAGTTTTGAATTTTAGTTCGTACCCTTAAATTTACAAATAATTTATTAATACTTACAACTCATTTTTTGACAAATAGTTTAAAAAATGGGATAAAAAAAGGGTGTCAGTATTTTACTGACACCCCGCTTTTAATCCAAGTATTCCACAAGTTTTATTATTGGGCTGTCTTGTTGTAAACCAAAGCAAAACCAAATCCTGCAAGTACATCGCTATATGGGTAAACCATTACAGAGACTTTAATCATAGGTTCTATTGAAAATTGGTTGTTCAGTCTTAACGATTTTGATAGTGCGCCCTGAACGCCAAAAAGGTAAGTATCTTCTCTGTTGTAGTTGTTGATTTGTACATTTTCATCGCTAACTGAAGCAACACCCCATCCTACATAATAGTTGTAATTAATTCCAAATGATAGGTTTATGATCTGGCTTGAGAATTTATACATTAATGGTACAACTAGGTACCTTTCATTTACATCAAAAATGTAAATATCGTTGTTAATACTAAATGCGCCATCGTTTTTCCTGATTTGGTAAAATAAACCGGTTTCAAACTGGCTGTGCTTACTTAACGGTATATTTAGTTTTAATCCAACTTCTGGTAATATTGATTCTAATTGAAAATTTGAGCTTAATTCAGCCCCAAATGATAAGTTCTGCGCATCACCCATCTTAAACATTGCCATGAGTGGAATGAATACCATTAATGCTTTCTTCATTATGTTAATTATTAGTTAGTTAAAAAATAGTTTTTTAAATAATATGTTTAACAAAGTTACAAAAATGTTTAATGTTTTTTATTCACTACTGTCTGACAAAAAAATCTTTATCCTCCACGAGGAAATTTAAGTACCCTCTTTTCTATACTTTTACAACAGTTTAACTGCTTCGTGGTAATAGGATTACGTTTCGCCATAGGCGATGAAGTGTTGTTTAAAAACAACCCTAAAATTTCCTTTCTCACTGAGGATATGTTAAGTAAGGATTTTACTAATTCTTATAAACTTTAGTTGGATAGTTGTGGTTTTTAAAATAAAAAAAGGGGTGTCATGCCTTGACACCCCACTTGGTTGGCTAAAGTTCTATCTCGTTATCGTGCTTATCAAAAAAATGGTACTCCAGAAAATGGTACGACGACATGGGTAATAGGTTAATGGCGCATTTATACCTTAAAGCCCACTTAAATCGCTTAGAAAGAAATCCCTTTTTGATGTAGGCAGCAATGTAAGGGTGTAGCTTAATGGTAACGGAGCGGTACTTTTTGCTTGCGCATATTAGCGATAGCTGGTTCTCAATTTGCTCATCGAGCAGGATTGTGGCGGTAACCTTTCCGCTTCCGTTACAAGTAGGACATTTCTCGCTGGTGTCAATGTGCATTTCGGGCCGAACCCGTTGGCGGGTGATTTGCATAAGCCCGAACTTTGTTAGCGGCAGAATATTGTGCTTGGCACGGTCGCGGCTCATGAGCTCCTTCATGCGCTCGTACACCATCTGCTTGTTCTCGTTGCTATGCATGTCGATGAAATCGACAACAATTATACCGCCCATATCGCGAAGCCTGAGTTGACGAGCAATCTCATCGGTAGCAGCCAGGTTAACCTCAAGGGCATTGGTTTCCTGGTCGTTCGACGATTTGGAGCGGTTACCGCTGTTCACATCAATCACATGAAGCGCTTCAGTATGCTCAACAATTAGGTATGCCCCGCTTTTAATTGAAACCGTCCGGCCAAATAGCGATTTAATTTGCTTTTCAACACCAAACTGGTCAAATATGGGCACATTCCCGTTGTAAAGCTTTACAATTTTTTCTTTTTCGGGTGCAATGCTCTCAATGTACTCGCGTATTTCTTCGTAAACGTTCTCGTCGTTCACATGAATGCTGTTGAACGACCCGTTAAGCATATCCCTCAGGATAGCCGATGTTCGTTTAATTTCGCTGGTAAGCAGTACCGGATAACCCGGATTCTTAAGTTTTTCAACGGTGATTTCCCACCTTTTAATTAAGCTGCGCAGCTCTGCATCGAGAACTGCAACCTTTTTGCCCTCGGCGGCGGTACGGACAATAACCCCAAAATTCTTTGGAATAATACTTTCCATTAGCCTTTTTAGTCGCTTGCGCTCCTCGGGGGAAGTAATTTTTTGTGAGATTGAAACCTTATCGTTAAAGGGTACAAGAACGATATTCCGGCCGGCAATTGATATTTCAGAAGTGAGCCTTGGCCCTTTGGTTGAAATGGGCTCCTTGGCAATTTGCACCATTACCGGCTGTCCGGTGCTGAGCACATCGGTTATTTTCCCACTCTTGTCAATGTCGGGCAACATCCCGTACTTTGAGATGGGAATGGTTTTGTTTTTACGCGAGTAGTGATCCTGAACGTACTTCTGGAGTGTTTTAAACTGTGGCCCAAGGTCGAGGTAGTGAAGGAATGCGTCCTTTTCGTAGCCCACATCTACAAAGGCTGCATTTAACCCGGGCATAATTTTTTTTACTTTACCGAGATAGATGTCGCCAACCGAGAACTGAACGTTGCTCCGCTCCTTGTTGAGCTCCACCAGCTGCTTGTTTTCGAGCAGGGCAATCGCAACTTCAGTTTCACGAACATCGATGATTAACTCGGTATTCACTTTTTACGTGTATTTTGTGGTTAGCGATTAAACAATGCAACCTAAAGCACCTTGAGGCACTTTAGGTTGCTTATGTCACCATGCTGATTAGTAAATGGTTATCTATTTTTCTTTTTATGGCGATTCTTACGTAAACGTTTTTTACGCTTATGGGTTGCCATTTTGTGTCTTTTTCTCTTCTTTCCGCTTGGCATTGTGGTAAATTTTGATTGTTAGTACTAAACTATTTCTTTACGTGGTTCTTAACCTTGTTTACAAACGACTTTGAAGGTTTAAAAGCAGGAATGAAGTGCTCAGGAATAATGATGGTGGTGTTCTTTGAGATGTTACGAGCGGTTTTTTTAGCACGCTTTTTAACGATAAAGCTGCCGAAGCCACGCAGGTAAACATTCTTTTCCTTCACCAAGGAATCCTTTACGGCTTCCATGAAAGCCTCAACGGTTTTCTGAACTGCTACTTTCTCGATTCCAGTACTCTTGGAAATCTCGTTTACGATATCAGCCTTTGTCATTTTTGAAAATCTTTAGTTATCAATGAATTAGACAATTACTTTCAAATTTGGATTGCAAATATACATGTTTTGTATCGATAAATAAAATGGTTAAGGTTATTTTTGACAAGATTTTTTTTCTTTTGATTTGATAGTATGGATTTTAGCTCAATACTTTTGAAGTGGTATAAGGCAAATGCGCGCGATTTGCCGTGGCGTAACACTTCCAACCCCTACTATATTTGGGTGTCGGAGGTAATACTCCAGCAAACCAGGGTTGTACAAGGTATCTCGTATTACTACCGCTTTATTGAGCGTTTCCCAACCATTCAGTCGCTTGCCGATGCAAATATTGATGATGTAATGAAGGTTTGGCAGGGCCTTGGCTACTACACGCGTGCACGTAACCTTAAAGCAGGTGCAATTCAGGTTGTGGAACAGTACAATGGGAGTTTGCCCACAAGCTATAGGGAACTTTTAAGGATTAAAGGGTTAGGTGCTTACTCAGCTGCGGCTGTTGCATCGTTTGCCTTTGATGAGGCTGTGCCTGCGGTTGATGGAAATGTTTACCGAATTCTATCGCGTATTTTTGGAATATTTACACCAATCGATTCCACAAGCGGCAAAAAGGAGTTTTTTGCATTGGCAAATGAACTCATCTCCCGAACTGAACCTGGGCGGTTTAACCAGGCTTTGATTGACTTTGGAGCGCTGCAGTGTACGCCAAAATCGCCACGTTGCCCAGAATGCCCCTTTGCCGACTACTGCTATGCATTCCAGAATAACCTGATTGCTGCACTACCAGTAAAGGGTAAAAAGAAACCGCCTACTGACCGTTTTTTTTACTACTTCATGGTAAAGCACAAAGGGTATACCTATATAAAAAGGCGCGAGCAAAAGGATATTTGGCACTCGTTGTACGAGTTCCCAATGCACGAAACTTCGGCAGCACTGAAACCCGATGAGTTAATTGAAATGTTGAATAGTCTAAGCTTCCTGTCGGGTTCCAAGGTGAAAGTGTTGAATATCTCGCAGCCCGTCCGTCATATATTGAGCCATAGGACTATCTGGGCAACCTTTTTAATACTTGAGATTGATAAACCTAACTACGTGATTGCTAATGAGTACGTAAGGGTTCCAATTGACAACGTCAACAATTACTCTTTACCACGAGTGATTGATGCATACATGGCTGCTGAACCTGCACTAAAATATTTTTCAACAAAAAAATAATTGCATAGGTGCGTTTTTTTACTTAAATTGGGTAAGTTATAAACCCTAACCAAAAATTAGTAACGATGTCAGTAAACAAAGTAATCCTGGTAGGAAACGTAGGCAAAGACCCTGAGGTTCGTCACCTTGAAGGTGGAGCAACCGTTGCCCGTTTCTCATTGGCAACCAATGAAACCTACACCGATAAATCGGGTAAAAAGGTAACCCAAACCGAGTGGCACAACATTGTTGTATGGCGTGGCTTAGCCGACATTGCTGAAAAGTATGTTAAAGCCGGAAAGCTTTTGTATGTGGAAGGACGTATCCGCAGTTCCTCATACGAGGATAAGGATGGTAATAAGCGTTATACAACTGAGATTCTCTGCGATAATTTCCGTTTCCTTGGGCCAAATACAAGTCAAGGTGAAAAGGCACCAACCTACACTGAGGAAAAGAACGAGAACGCTGTGGCAAGCGATAACGAAATCGCACCACCTCAACCCGACGATGATTTACCTTTCTAGTATAAAAGTGAACTCCGGCACCGCCGGAGTTCTTTGTTTTTAACCAAGGTTGAAGGTAATCTATTTTGTCGCCTCATTAATTATTAGCTGAGCCAGCTCATTGGCCTTGCTGGGCGATTTGGCTTCGGCGTAAATTCGAATAATAGGCTCAGTGTTCGATTTGCGCATGTGTACCCAACCCTCCGCAAAGTCGATACGCAAACCGTCGATGGTGTTGATTTGCTCGTTCGTAAATTTAGACATGAGACGTTCAAGAACCGCATCGGGATTTAACCCCTGCTTGAGCTCCAACTTGTTTTTTGAGATGAAGTAGTTTGGGTATTGCTGTCGAATCTCCGAACACTTTTTGCCACTTTTTGCAAGTAGGGTGAGGAATAAAGCAATACCCACAAGGGCATCGCGACCGTAGTGCAGCTCAGGGAGTATAACCCCACCATTACCCTCGCCACCAATAACAGCGTTTACCTCTTTCATCCTGGTAACCACGTTTACCTCGCCCACTGCGGAGGCAAAGTATTCCTTGCCGTATTTAAGGGTAATATCGCGCAGGGCTGCAGTGCTCGACAGGTTCGACACGGTGTTGCCGGGGTTTTGGCTCAGTACATAATCGGCACAAGCAACCAGGGTGTACTCCTCGCCAAACATAGTGCCATCTTCGTTAATAATGGCAAGCCTGTCCACATCGGGGTCAACCACAAAGCCCACGTCGGCGCTGCGTTCCTTTATTACTTTTGATATATCAGTTAAATGTTCGGGTAGGGGTTCGGGGTTGTGCGGAAAATCGCCAGTGGGGTCGGTATAAAGTTCAATGATATCATTTACACCTAAGGCTTTTAGTAGTCGCGGTAGCGCTATTCCGCCAACGGAGTTGACACAGTCAATTGCAACCCTAAAGTTTGCTTTACCAATAGCATCAGTATCAACATATTTTAGGTTGATAATATGCTTAATGTGTTCGTCTATAAAGGAGTACTCTTCGTCGGTTATGCCAAGGTTGTCGATATCGGCAAACGAAAAGCTTTCGCTATCGGCAATTTCAAGGACTTTTCGGCCATCGGTGTCCGATAGGAATTCGCCTTTCTCGTTCAGTAGCTTGAGGGCGTTCCACTGACGGGGATTGTGGCTTGCAGTTAGAATAATTCCCCCATCGGTTTTTTCATGTATTACCGCCATTTCAACTGTGGGTGTGGTGGCAAGTCCAAGGTTAAGAACATCAACTCCACATCCCATGAGTGTTCCAATCACCAGATTGTTAACCATCTCGCCTGAAATGCGCGCATCGCGACCTACTGCAACCCTACAACGTTTACCATTATTACGTTGTTTTAGCCACTCGGCATACGCCGATGTAAACCTAACTATATCAATTGGGGTGAGGTTTTCGCCAATTCCACCACCTATAGTTCCGCGTATTCCCGATATCGATTTAATGAGAGTCATTTTGGTTTGATTTTGTAGCGCAAAGTTAGAAAAATAGTTGTTTGCAGGGATTTCATCTAACCATATTTATGGGTTGCTAAAATGTGTTATGCCTGGTCAGATTTGTTCTGCTTAGCTTTGAAGAGCGGTAAAAAACAATTAATTTTGGGAATAGCATATTGGGTTAGCCATGAAACGTTTAAATGTAATTACCCTGTTAATTCTTCTTTTTTCAAATGGGCTTTTTTCCCAAAAGGTGAGCTTAGTTTTAAGCGGTGGTGGAGCAAAGGGGTTAGCCCACATTGGAGTTATTAAAGCTCTGGAGGAAAACGGAATTCCAATCGATAACGTTTCGGGTACCTCGATGGGAGCCATAATTGGCGGACTCTATGCCATGGGCTACTCCCCCGATGAGATGGTTGAAAAGTTTAAAACACGCGACTTTTACAACTGGAGCAAGGGTATAATAGGTGAATCGCTCAAGTATAACATTAACGATTTCTCGTTAACCGATGCCGAAAATCTTAGTGTTGGGCTTATGCTCACGTCCAAGGGTATCAAGCCTAAGGTTGCATCGAGTTTTATACCCACCGTTGGGATGGATATTGCCTTTGATGAACTTTTTGCTCAGGGCACAGCCGTTTCAGGGGGCGACTTTAATAACCTTTTTGTGCCCTTTAGGTGCAACGCCTCCGATGTGGTTGGCAAAAACATTGTTTACTTCCGTAATGGCGACTTAGGGAGAAGTATTAGAACTTCAATGACTTTTCCGCTCTACTTTAAGCCAATTTTCGTTGATAGTTTACTACTTTTCGATGGTGGAATCTATAACAACTTCATGTGGCCTGAGGCCTTAAAGGAGTTTTCGCCCGATTTCATTATTGGCAGCAAGGTGGCAAACAACTCTAAGAGCCCCTCGGACGACGATCCGTTTGAGCAGCTCGAGGCAATGATTGTAGGTATGACCAACTATGATATTCCCGATTCAATCGGGATGGTTATTGATACCCGATTGCCTGATGTTAACCTTTTAGATTTTGACCGGGTTGAGGAGATTGTCGGCTTAGGATACCAATCGGCTATTAATTTAATGGATAGCATTAAGGCAAAGGTAAGCCGCAGAGTACCCCTCGATAGCCTTACTCAGGCCCGCAAAAAGTTTCGTGAGAAACTTCCACCACTATACATTTCACAAATCAGCGTTTTGGGATTGAACCCCAGGCAGCAAAAGTATATCGACAGAGTATTAAAGAGCAAATTCAGCATTGTTACCTTTGATAGGTTTAAGGTTAACTACTACCGGTTAATGTCCGATAAGGTTTTTGCTCGTCTTCAACCCCGGTTTGTTTACGATAGGAATAGCGGTCTTTTTGATGTGAAAATGCAAGCCACCCTTAACAGGTACCCCAGTCTGGGTTTAGGCCTGAGCCTTTCATCCGATATTGGCAATGAGGGGTTTTTCTCTTTTACCCATAACTGGTTAACCAGAACCTCAAATACACTGTACGGCAATATTTACTTTGGAAAATTTCACAGTAGCGCAAGGCTAACGGCCATGAAAACTTTCCCTTCGCGAATTCCTGTCTCGCTGGTATCAACTTTTGTGGCTAACCGCTACGATTACCATAGCGGTAATCCGGTTCCCTTTTTCGAGGATGTAAAACCTGCCTATGCCATCCAGGATGAGACCTTTGCCACAGTTGCTTTGCGCTTTAGCCATACCAGTGCACGGAACACATCAATGTTTGTAACCAGTGGTGAAAAATTAGATGAGTATTACCAAACCGAAAACTACTTCTCATTCGATATTCCCGATAAAACCCGTTTCCGGTTCTTGAAGGGGGGCATCAGGCTGGAAAAAAATACCCTGAACCATAAGCAGTATGCTAACCGGGGGCGACATCAACTTATATCGGTATCGGGGTACTACGGACACGAAATTCATAAACCCGGCACAACTGCCACGCAACTATCGGAATTTGACGATTACCAATCGTTTATCACTGCATACCTTCACAATGAGAGCTACCATAGGATAATTGGACAGAGTTTCTGGCTTGGCTTTTACCTGGACGGCTACTGGTCATCGCAACGGTTTTTCGATAATTATTGGGCTACAATTCTGTCAATGAATCAGTTCTCGCCAACCCCGCATTCGCGGATAATGTTTTTAAAGGAACTTCGCTCAAGCAAGTATGTTGCTATTGGTTTATCGCCGGTTGTTGATTTTGGCAGCAATGTGAGTTTCCGAATCGATGCTTTTGTTTATCAGCCATACAGAGCCATTTTAGCTAATAGCGATGGTTTAGCCTACTACGGCGATGCCTTTAAAAGCAGGGAGTATCTGATGTCGGCCTCAGTAATTTATAGTTCTCCGGTAGGCCCAGTTTCAATATCAATATCGCATTACCCTAAGAATGTGGGTAAACAGTTCTTTTTGAATTTGTCGTTTGGATACTCGTTGTTTAACCCAAGGGTTTTCGATAACTAACGATTTGCCTCGAGTAGGTTGCGCATTTTCTGGATAAGCACCTCAATCTGGAAAGGCTTGCTGATGTAATCGTCCATTCCGGCGGCTAAACATTCTTCCCTGTCGCCCATGAGTGCATTAGCAGTTATGGCAATAATTGGGGTGTGAGAGTTTGTGCTTGCCTCAATCTCCCGAATCTTTTTAGCTGCCGTGTAGCCATTCATGATTGGCATTTGAACATCCATCAGAATAATATCGTACTTGCTGGTTCCAAATTTATCTAATGCCTCTTTCCCGTTTACAGCTACATCAATGTTTTTAACCAGCTTTTTAAGGCTGAGTAATACAATCTTCTGGTTAATCAGGTTGTCCTCCACCAGCAAAACATTGGCATTTTCTAATCTAACATCTGTTGTGGGTAACTTCTCAACCTTGCTAACTTCAGGAGTTTCGGGTACAATTTCATCGATACCTTTTTCCTTGCCCTCGGCTTGCTGGATTTCTTCTTTAAGCGATGTGGGAACTTTAAGCAGCCTGATGTTGAAGTTTATTTGTGAGTCCTGCGACGTTAGCTTAACATTTAGCTTACCACCATTTTCGCGTATAAGCTTGGCTGCAATTTTTAGGTCGAGCATCTCAATAAACACCTGGTTGCTCAGGGCGGTTGAGCCATCGGTTAGGGTAGTTGACGATACTCCATCGGCATGGTGCAGGAGTAAGGGGGTGTTTGTTTTGATTTCGGTATAGATGTCAACCCCATCGCCAGCTTCCTGCATTTTATTGATCTTAATGTCAAGTATTACCTTTTGGCTGCTTTTGTTTTTAATGATACTCTCCACAATGTTTAGGAAGATCTGCTTTAGCTTAACGGGGTCGCCTAGTAGGTTTTTCGGAAGACGCTCATCGTACTTAAAGGAAAAACTAACAGTGCCCGATTGGGTTGAAAAGAGGCGGAATGTGTTGTTAAGCGTATTTTGAAGGTCAAATGGCACAAGTACATCGGAGTCTTTTGGCATCTCGCTTATGGAGAGATCAATCATACTGTTCAGAGTACTCATAAGGTTATTTGACGAAGCCTGAATGGTGTCAATCATATCCTTGAGCTTCTCTTCCTGGATCTGGTTTGAAAGTATGTTTGAGATTATGACAATGTTATTTAATGGTGTTCTTATGTCGTGCGAAAGCTTGGCAAGGTTCTCGGTTCGTTTTTTAATGTCATTTTTAAGTTCAATGCTTTTTATTTCTAACTCTTGCAGCTGTTTAGTTCTAATGAACCATAGCAGCGACACAGAGGTTAGGTAAACAATAAATCCAATGCTAATGAAATATCGGTTTACATAAAAAATATTTTCGGCGGGTAATCCAACAACAGGGAGGGTAAATAGAACAATAGGGAGTAGTACTGCAAAAGCAACAAGTGTCACCGATGCTTTATTGAATGGGGTAGAGCTGAAAAATATTAGAGGTAACAGCATTGTAACTGCTAACAGTAAAAGGTTGTTTGAACCCAGAAGTATATTTACCAGTATGCCTATAGCAAAAATGTAGGAAATGACAAGACCAATACTGCTAAAGCGGTTTGAACGAAAAAGCATTAAAAGTAAAACCAGAGCTACTATAAAAGTAGAAAAATTAATTATTGCAACAGGTAAAGATGCTTTAAGTGAGGTAATGGCTAGGATTATGAAAATGAGCAGTGAAGGAATAGCAATAAGGTTTAGCTGAGTAATCTTATCGGCAAAATCTTTTGATTTGTTTGTATCAACACCAAACGACAAAACCTCTATGAGTTTATTGGCTATTTTCATCTGAAATGATTTTCAGTTTAAACAACAATCCAAATATAACAATATTTTAAATTATTAGGCTAATTTAAAAACTTTATATAAACCTATTATGTTTAGTTCGAATTTACAAAAAAAACGATAAGCCGAATAGCAAAGGAGTAACTGTGGTGTTAAAAGAACACCTTGTGGATTACGTTTAAAATGGCAAGACCTCCCAGCGTGAAAATTACAGCACCCGAAATCTTATTGATCCACCAGAGCTGCTTTAGCCTAAAATGCCTGCGAAAATAGTTTACGGTTGAAGTAAGGATATACCACCAAAGAGCACCGCCAAGGAAAACTCCAGCGAGCGCTATTAGGTTCACCCATATACTTTGGTCGTGGCTAATTACCCCCGCTGTGGCAAAAAGGGCAATGAAAAAGAAAACGGCAAGCGGATTGGAACCGGTTAGCAGAAGAACCGACATGAAGTCCTCAAGCAAATTGTTCTTTTTCCGTTTGTTCCGTTTAAGCTGCGAAATTGGATTTGTTGAAAAAATCTTTAAACCCAAAAAAACTACTATAACCCCGCCAACAAGTTCAATTATAGTTTGTCGTTCTTCAAGAAAGCTGATAATGAACGAAAGGCTAAACCCCGCAATGGCAGCAAAAAGCGTATCGGCAGTGGCTGCTCCTAAACCAGAAAGAAAACCGCTAATCTTACCCTTATTGATGGTTCGTTGAACGCAGATAACCCCAATTGGTCCAAGCGGTATGCTTGCAGCCAATCCTATAATCATTCCCTTGATTAGCAGGGTTAAAAGCATGGTAGTTTCGTTCATAGATGCGGTGCAAATATACCAATAATTAGCAAATATCTGACCGTTATGTTTTGGGAATTAAGAAATAGTGTTAAACTACAGTATATTCTTAACTAAAAGCCTTGGCTCCAGCATCTCGAGCATGGCATACTTAACCCCCTCGCGCCCAAAGCCTGAGTTTTTAATTCCACCGTAAGGCATGTGGTCGACCCTGAAGGTGGGGACATCGTTAATGATTACACCGCCAACCCGTAACTCATTGAATGCAAAATTCATTTCATCGAGCAGGTTGGTAAATACCCCAGCCTGTAACCCGTATTCCGATTGGTTTATATGGTTTACTGCTTCGTGAAAATCGGTGTAGGGTTCAAGGGTGACAACCGGGCCAAAAACCTCCAGGGCACAAACCTTCATGTTGCTGGTGGTGTTGGTAAGAACCGTGGGCGGGAAAAATGAGCCCTGACGTTTCCCTCCTAGTAATAATTTAGCACCCGCAGCCACTGCTTCGTTTACCCATTCCTCAACTCTTGCTGCATTTTCCTCGTCTATCATTGATGAAATGTCGGTGTCGGTGTTCAGAGGGTGTCCATTCCTTAGCTTTGCAGCGCCTTGTATGAACTTTTCGGAGAAGGCTGTGAAAACTGATTGATGGACGTAAATACGCTGGGTGTGAATGCATACCTGGCCAGCATAGGCAAAGGCACCGCTCAAGCACTTTGTAACGGCCTGTTCAAGGTTGGCTGATGGAGTTACTATTACACCTGCGTTGCCTCCAAGCTCAAGCACTACGCGCTTATGGCCAGCCTGGTTTTTCATTTTCCAACCGACCTGTGGCGAACCTGTAAAGGATAGTAAGGCGAACCTGGGATCGGTTACCAGCTTGTTACCAATCTCGCGGTTAGTGGGTAGAATTGATAGTGCACCCTTTGGAAGAAGAGTGGCTTTAACCACTTCGGCAAGCTTTAGAGCCGATAGGGGAGTAGAACGGGCTGGCTTTAAAATAATAGGACAACCAGCCGCTATAGCGGGTGCAATTTTATGAACGCTAAGGTTCAGAGGGAAATTGAATGGTGCTATACCTGCAATTAGCCCAATAGGAAAATACTTTACTAGTCCCTCTTTACCTTTCCCTTGCGGAGTCCAATCAATACGTATGAGCTCTGCAGGTGGCCTTTTGGCTTCTTCGGCTGCAATAATGAATGTTTGTATGGCCCTGTCAATCTCACCATAGGCAAGCTTAATGGGTTTACAAGCCTCTAGGGATAGTGTTTTAGCAAAATCATCGCGACTTTCCTTGATCCCCTGAGCAATTTGCATTAATATACCGTATTTTTCATAGGCTGCCAAATCAGCCATAGGCCGCTCGGCCTGCTGTGCAAGCAGTATTGCCTGTTCAAGTTCTTTTTCTCCTGCAAGATGAACCTTGGCAATGGGAGAATTGTCCCATGGACAATGAACATGGTAGGTTTCGTTTGTGGAAATGAATTCACCTCCAATGTATGGGTATATTTCAGGAAGGGCCATAGCAAGCAAATTTTAAATTTCACCCAAAAATAGCTTTAATTGGATTAGTAAGAACGGCAAATCATTTATCTTTACACATCGTTTTTAAAATAACATCCACCATGCAGCTAAAGAATCTGTTTAAATCCAATTTATTTCTGATGTTTCTTTCGGGGTTGCTTTTAGCGCTCCCATGGTATGAGGGTTTACCAAGCTACACTATTTTTTTTGGGTTTGTTCCCCTTTTTGTGTCATACTATAGGCTAGTTGAGCAAAAAACTGGTTTTTGGAAGATATTTGGGTTTGTTTACCTGTCCTTTTTCACCTGGAACATTTTAGCTACCTGGTGGATTTATAACGCTACTGTGATTGGAGCCGTATTGGCTGTTTTGCTTACGGCTTCGCTAATGACCATTGTTTTCAGTATTTACCATTTCATTCATATAAATACGAGTAAAACCATTGGTGCTTTTGCGTTTATAACTTTTTGGATTGCCTGGGAGCAATTTTTTCATAATTCCGAAATAACCTGGCCATGGCTAACCCTGGGCAATAGCCTGGGTAATCATCCTATGGTAATTCAGTGGTACGAGTACACAGGTGTGTTGGGCGGTTCGCTTTGGATTTTAGTGGTTAACTTTTTTATTCTTTCGCAGATTACTGCTTACCGCGAGAGAGTTTATGGTCGCATTGCATGGTTCTTTTCCGATGTTCTCCTCTTTTTCACAATCCCTTTTGCTCTGTCGCTTTGCATCTACTTTAACCACGAAGAGAAGGGCGAAAAAGTAAATGTGCTCATAGTTCAACCTAACATTGATCCCTACAACGAAAAGTTCAGCGGGTTAACTAACGAGCAGCAAATGGACATCATGCTTAATCTTGCTGAAGAGAACATTGACAGTACCATTCGCTATGTGGTATGTCCTGAGACTGCCATCGACGACCGCATTTGGGAGCATCAGCTGGCGGATAACGAAAGTGTAAAAAGGCTGAAAGCCTTTGTTGATAGGCATCCCGGTGTGATGTGGATAACCGGTTTGGTATCGCTTAAACTTTATAAGCCGAACGAGCCAGTGTCGCATACTGCCCGAAAGCTGCCTTACGATGAAAGGTATTACTACGATAGGTATAACTCAGCCATTCAGGTCGATACGTTGTTCAATTTGCCCATTTACCACAAATCCAAACTGGTTGTTGGGGTTGAGATGATGCCCTACCCGCAATACCTTAAGTTTCTTGAGAAACTTTCAATCGATTTAGGGGGAATTACCGGGAGTTTAGGAACACAGCCCGATAGAGGTGTTTTCCGTTCAACCGATGGTAAGTATGGCGTAGGGCCAATAATCTGCTACGAATCGGTTTTTGGGGAGTATGTAGCAGGTTATGTGCAAAATGGGGCAAACCTGCTCTTTGTTATCACAAACGATGGTTGGTGGGGCGATACGCCGGGCTACAGGCAACACCTCTCGTTCTCGCGCATTCGCGCCATTGAGATGCGCCGTTCAATAGCCCGTTCCGCCAATACCGGTATATCGGCCATCATAAACCAGCGTGGCGAGGTTATTGATTCCCTTGGTTGGTGGAAGCGGGGAGTAATAAAAGGCTCTGTATATGCCAATAATGCTACTACATACTATGCCCGTCATGGCGATTACATAGGAGATATCTCGGCGTTCATGGCTTTACTCTCACTAGCCTATAGTATTTCAAGGTTCCTGATGCGAAGGAAGAAACAGGAATCAATGTCGTTTAGTTAACAAAAATATACATGCCTGTCATCCTGAGCACAGCGAAGGATCTCTAATCGATCCCATGAGACGTTTCGCTTAGCTAAACATGGCAATAGCTTCACGAACAACGATTACACGAACAACGAACAACGCTTCCAGCCCCTAGGAGCAAAACATTTAAAACTCCATTGTCATCCCGAGCGTAATCGAGGGATCTCGATTTAAGATTTAAGAACTCACTAGTTAGCACACGTCTTTAGACGCACACATAAATCGCCCTGAAAGGGCAAATCACAATAGCCCTGGGTTTTAACCCAGGGTATTGAGGTGTTAAAATTATTTTGCGATGCACGCAATACATTTTCCAAAGAGCAAAGGTGAGGCTTTGCATCGCAACAGAAAGGTATTACAAAGAGCGTTTTTTATGTTCTTTCTTGTCTTGATACAAGAAAGAACCAAAGAAAATCAAGGCTGAAAAGCCCGACCCGATGGGTACCCCGCGGGTGCAACTGCCGCGCGATACTATTCGCCACGCCTGTGGCGTGACTCATGTGGTATCGCTTACAAAACCCACCGCCACGTTCCACCCCCGACCCATTGCCGGGTCGGGCTTTTATGCCTCTGCTTGCTTCTTCCGCTCCATTCCCTCTCAGGGAAAAGGGTTGGGGTGAGGTCGTATCCCACGAACAACGAGCAACCTACACGAATAACTTCATTTGTCATCCTGAGCGTAGCGAAGGATCTCTAATCGATCTCATGTGACGTTTCGCTTAGCTCAACATTGCAATAGCTTCACGAACAACAAATAACGCTTCCAGCCCCGTAGGGGCGTAATATTTGTAACACCATGATTATTCCCACATGTATAGCGATGCACGCAATACTTAAGCCAAAGAGCAAGGGTAAAACTTTGCATCGCAACAGAAAAGTATGGCAAAGAGCGGTTTACACAAAAAATAACAAGGATTAAAGATAAAGAGATGCTTCAGCTAGCTCAGCATGACAAGGGAGCAGAAAGGAAGATAGGGTTTTTGTCATCCCAAACAAGGCCGAGGGATCTCCTCAAAGGATTGAAGTGAAAAGAGCAATAAGATGCTTCGGCGAAGTCTAACCCTATATAATTCGGGACTCAGCACGACAGCGTGATGTTTTGCTTGCGCGAAGCATGAAAATAACTTTAACTAAACAACATTAAAACAGGAATTTTAACAATGGGCGAACTATTAAGTTTTGTCCTAATAGAAAAAACATTGCACAAAATGGCTCAGATTTGCCATAGGTATCAAATCTCAGTTATTGTGTAACATTAAAAACCTTTTTTACTTCCTGAACTTCCTGATGAACTCCTCAACCTCGGGCACGCCACCCTGGTAAATGAGATAACCGTTATAGGGTTCACGTGGGGTAATTTCATCGTTAATGGGAGTAAGCATCAGGCGTTTTACCTCCTCGGGGTCATCGGTTTGGCCAAGCACCCAACCCAATTTGATATAGGCAGTTTCGGGGAGCATGTTCTCGGCGGGGATGATTCCCTTGGCCATCAGGTCGCGACCGGTGTCGTACACGTACATGTGGGCATAACCCCAAAGGGTTTGAACGGTCATGAACATGTGAACACCCTTCTTTTTGGCTCGCTCAATGGCGGGGTATAGAGGTTTGTTAACGTGGCCAAGTCCTGTCCCGGCAATTATTATACCCCTATATCCATTATCGACCAATGAGTCGATAATATCGGGTTTCATATTTGGGTAGTAGTACACTATCGATACTTTTTCTTCAAAGTAGGGCAGTATTTTGGCTTTTCTGTCCTTTCGGCGGTGGTTGTAGGTGTCCTTAATGGGTTTAACGCCATCATTTAGGCTAACGGTTGCCAGGGGTGTATCGCCAATGGTACGGAAGGTGCTGCGGTAGGAGGAGTGCATTTTACGTACCCTTGTGCCCCTGTGAAGGAATCCATACTCGTCGGAGGTGGGGCCAAACATACATACCATTACCTCGGCAATATCGGAATGGCCTGCTGTGTATGCAGCATGCATCAGGTTAAGCGCTGCGTCGCTGCTGGGGCGGTCGCTACTTCGCTGGGAGCCAACCAGTACAATGGGGATTGGTGAGTTTTGAACCATAAAGGTGAGTGCTGCTGCAGTATGGCTAAGGGTGTCGGTGCCATGACCAATTATTATTCCATCAATCCCGTTTTCAATCTCTTTGCCAATGGCTATTGCAAGTGCCTTGTACTGCTCTGGGCCCATGTTCTCACTGAATACAGCAAATAACTTCTCTGTTGATAGGTTGCAAATATCAGCCAGTTCGGGTACAGCACCGTATAGTTCGCCAGGCGAGAATGCTGGTATTACAGCTCCGGTTCGGTAATCGAGTCGCGATGCAATAGTACCTCCGGTTCCCAGCAGCTTAACCTTGGGAAGGTTAGGGGTGTATGGGAACTCCTTTTCTGGAATTTTATAGGTGGCCTTGTAGTACCCCACCTCTTTCATGGCTTTAATTGTAAAAATGTCGATACCAATATTGTAACCCGTTGCTATCTTTAGCACAATGTGAGTGTCGTCGTCGTTTTCGGCACGGGGTAAAACAGTACCCTGAAACTCACCTCGGGTGGTTTCAATGATGGCTTTTCCCCAAACCCTAACGTTGAACTTTTTTAGAACTTCAAGCGCACGGCCTTTATATCCCTGAAAAATATCTTCCATAATCTTTTGGTTATTCATTGAGTATTTAGCTAATTCGTTGCTTTATCCTTGAGTGCAATACGGCAGGGTCAACATTTCCCAGCGCTTGCTTATGCAGCTGTCCCATTACCCAATTTATAGCATTCTCCGGCTTATCCTTTTTGGCAATCTTTATCTCCTTGAATTTTTCAATGAGGTAATCTACAGGAGCAAGCAGTTCTTCCTCGGTCTTTCGCTTAAAGTTGATACTGGTTAGTACCGAGTTGAAATCCATGTTGGGGTACTGGTAAACAACCGGAAGCATAAGCTTAGCTATGGAGTGATGCAGCTTGTTCTCTTTAATGAAGCGGAATAGTTCTACAATTCGGGAGTAGTTAAAATCCTTATGTTTAGGGTATTTTCCTTCAATTCGTTTAAGCTTATGCCCAAGTAGTGAACCTACATAGCGCGAAGGGAATCCCAAACCAACAATTTCCTCGATAACCGGAACCAGGTTTCGCCTTAACAGGAAGGGATGGGCATCCTCAGGAATTTGCATTTGGGCAAGCTGTTGGAAACGGTGCCATATGTCGACAGGTAATCGCTCACGCAATTTCTCAATATAGGCCTCGTCCAAAGGAATGGGGGCTGAGTCGGTATCGGGGTACATGCGATCGGCACCGGGTAGAACGCGTTCAAAGATGGTTGTTCCATCGGCAAGCGGGCGGCGGGTTTCGCGTGGAACCCCCTCAAAGGCCATGCGGCACCGCTCCTCAATGGTTTCAATAGCTGTTGGGATATCGTTGGCGGGGCCCCAAATAAGTACAATTGCATCGTCGGGTGAGGCTTTGAGCAGCGATGCTAAGCGTGTAGTGTCGCTTTCAGAAAGCGGAATTTCCAAATCCTCATTACTGGTGATGTTGGGTCGTTCAATGCAGGCTATAACCTTGAGCCTATCAGCTAGTTCATTGGTGAAACACTTTCCGGGCTGGGTGAAATGCGAGAGTATTCCATGGAATGCCGGAAGGGCAATTGCAACAACCTTGTAACCCATATCGGCAAACCTATTTGCAACCGCATGCTCAATTCCTTGTGAGTAGGGGTCGATTTCAATATGGCGTATTACCCACTTTTCGGGCGATGGCACTCGATCCAAAAGCAGCTTTCTGATGTGGAGTAGCGCCCACTGCCTAAAACACTCATTATGCGAAAGCATTGGCAACCACTTGTTATGCGAAACTCCCTTGATTTCCACACGTGTTCCACCCTCGCAACTTACGTTTGTGTCCTGTCGGGCAGCGCCAATACCAGTACGAACCTTGCCGGTACTACGGTTCAGAAACCGAATATAATCAGCAGCCTCGCGGAGCTCATCGGGAGTAAGGCACTGAGGGTGGGTAACGGTTTCAATTAGTGGCATGCCCAACCTGTCGGTTTTGTATATGCGACGATGCCCAACATCTGAGATTTCACGACAGGCATCCTCCTCAATACTGAGCTGTATTAGTCCAACCTTTTTATTCTTTAGCTGAATCTGACCCTCAACACCCAGAATGGCGGTTCGTTGGAATCCGGTTGGGATGGAGCCGTCCAGGTATTGCTTTCGGGTAATGTGAACCTCGCCCACAATGTTGAACTTGCAAAGCAATGATATTTCAAGAGCTATTTCCAGCGCCTCTCGGTTTATGGGAAAAGGAGGCGTGTCGTCAATTTCATAAGTGCAGGTGGTTTTGTTGTTTATGCGGTAAACAATCTCCTTTCGGGTTTTAAACTCCATAAGGGCAGTACCGTCGTATTCGCCCATTTCGCTAAGGGTTGGTCGCATATGGCGAATAATTTCCGCATGGTAGTCATTATCGTCGTGGTAAATGCCTGCCGGACAGCGGCAGAATAGTTTTTGCTTGGTTTTGAGTTGCTGATGAACTTCAAGCCCCGATTTGAATCCAATGCGTTCATAATCCTTAGGGGTGGCCTCGGCTCGGGTTACATAGCCAATAGCCTTCATGGTTTCCCGGTAGTTCTTTTGTGGGTCGAAATGCTTACCGGGCGTTTGTTTTTTGGCCATTTTGGTTTAGGTGTGGGTTGGTTTACAGCCTTCTAAGTTAAAAAACTGCTAGGAATTTCCAAATGATTTATCAGTGCAATGTGATTGCTAGAAAAATTGCGTAAAATTATTAATTAACAGAAAATTAACTTTTTAGTTGTTTTTTGTTGATGATTTATCGGAATTTTAAATTGAAATGTTTGCTAGTGGCATAGTGTTTGATGCTAGTTAAATGTTTTTCTCTGGTTTTGCAATTATTTTGAAACCATTCAAAATGTAATCTAAAACCAAACCAAAATCCAATCTAAAAAATCGACCGCCCCTTTTGGGGCGGTTTTTTTATGCTAAAAGCAAATAAAGTGCAGGCCTGAAAAGGTGTGGCAATGAAGTTTACCCTAATGAATTTCGATGGGACAGCAGCGGTCTAGAAACGAAAAAGCTCAGGCATAGCCTGAGCCAAATCACATAGAAAGATTGAAACACTACTTTACAGTTGCTTCCATTAAAGCGTTAACGGCCTTTTCGAGTTGCTGGTCGCGTCCCTTAGGCGCAACTGATGGTTCATTCTTTATCACGTAATCGGGAACTGCTTCAACATTTTCCATCCAAACGCCATACATATCTTTGGCGCTGACTGGTACCATACCCCAGCGGATTTGATTATCGTGAAGTGTTTCCCAACCAGCAAAGCTACATGTGCCAGGAACAGGCATGCCTATAAGTTTCCCAATACCCAATTGCTTGTAGCCACAGGCAAAGCAACTGCCATCGCTGTAGTTTGCTTCGTTCACCAGTGCAACGGTTGGTTTTGTCCACCGGAAAGTTGGCTCGGAGCCAAGTTCGCGAACGTGGTTATGGTATGTGATAAACTTAGTGCCGGTAAAAAACATAGCCAAATCCGAAACCAGGTCGCCACCACCATTGAAACGGGTATCAACCACTACGCCTGACCTGTCGTAATACTTTCCCATCATTTCACCATAAATGTTGCGGTATGGGCCATCGCTCATCCCGGGAATATGGACGTAACCCAACGTACCGTTGCTCAGCTTTTCCACCTCATCGGCGTTACGCTTAACCCAACGGCGGTATAGCAATCGGGACTCCTGGGATAGGTTTGTAGGTTTCACTGTAACCTGTCTTTCCTTTCCATTACTTAGTTCTGTTAGGGTAAGTAGAATATACCTGTCGGCTTTTCGATTCAGGTAGTATGCCCAATCCTTATCGGTTCCAATGGTATTCCCGTCAATTGCAGTAATAATGAAGGGTGTAGAGAGGTTAAGTTCCTTACGGTCAAGTGGCCCCCCCAGCAGAATCTCATCAACCCTAATGCCTTGCCCCTGATAGGTTACATCGGGTATAATACCAAGCGAAGCGGTTTGGTCGCCATTGGGGTTGTTGAGGTAGAAGCGTGCACCTGAATGCGATACGTTAAGTTCGCCAAGCAGTTCGCTGAGCAGCTCTGCAAACTCAAAACCGTTTCCTATATGGGGGAGGAATTTCCGGTAGTGCTCTGCCATGAAATTCCAGTCAATGCCATGGTATGTGGTAGTGTAAAACCCTTTTCGGGTTCTGATAACCACATGTTCATACATGGCTTGCCTTTCGGCATCGGTGTTAACTGTAAGCTCTGCTGCTATTTTTAATGCTTCCCGTTTACCCTTGTCTACATCAACCCTATAGATTTTGCCATCGGCAAGCATGAACATGTTTTTTTCGTCCTTATCCCAGTAAAGCTTAGCATAATCAACATCCATCTCAACAAGGATTTTTGCCTCTTTCTCACGGATGTTCATCGACCAAAGGTTGTAACCCTTATCGTAGCGGGCAAGGTAGTAAAGGTTTTCGCCATCCTTGCTCAGTAGGGCATCGGCAATATCGGCTGAGGATGTGGTCAGGCGTGCTGAACGATACTCAAAGCCTTCCCAGTCGAACTTCAATGAGCTGTCAACCTTTTCATTATCTTTTTTATCCTTATCCTTTTTACCCTTTTTATCGTCAACCTTTTGTTGCTTAGCTTCTTTCTGTTTATCCTCAATTGCTTTCAGCAAGTTGTACTCGTCCTTACTAAGCCTGAATTTATCCCATGAGTCGCGGGTAAGGAAAAGTGTGTAAACATCGCTTTGACGCTCACCGCTATTGGCGTAACTTCTAAGCCCATCGCGAGTTGAAAGCCAAAGAACCTGCTTGCCACCATTTGACCAGCGAGGGGTAAAATCGTCGTAACCATTTTGTGTAAGATTCCTGAAAGGTTCAGAACCATCGGCGGGTATGGCAATTATCTCGTTGTTGGACATGGTTGGTGAGTATTCAACCAGGAGCCAGCGGCTATCGGGGCTCCAGCAAAAACGTTGGTCGCCATCGCTCATGTAGTATAGTTCCTTTGATGTGAGTAATGTTTTTGCTGATTTGCTTTCCAAATCTAAAACCTTAAGGGTTGTTCTATCCTCAATGTATGCCAACTTTTTGCCGTCGGGTGAGGGGAGGGGCTGGTAGTTGTCGTGTTCGTTACTAATCAGCAATTCCTCATTAATTAGGGTTGATGCAAAAAAGAAGGGTTCCTCCGGGCGAACACGCGAAGCTTTAAATATTTGCCAGCGGCCCTCCCGCTCACTTGCATATACCAGGCTTTTACCATCGGGAGTAAAGGCTACAAAGCCTTCCTGTTCAGGGGTTTGGGTTATTCGTTTTGTAAAAGCCCCCTCTACCGAGGTTACAAATACATCGCCTCGTGCAATGAAAGCAACCTCTTTGCCATCGGGCGACACGGAAAGTTCGCGTATGTTTCCGCTAAGTGTTACTGTTTGCTCAGGGTTCTGCTGGAAGTCGCGATTTATCTTTATTTCTACTTTATTGCTAATTCCATTATTACCCATAGTGTATATGGAACCATCGTAGCCAAAGCAAAGTGTTCCGTTTTGGCTGACGCTTAAAAAACGAACCGGATGGGTGGTAAAGTTGGTAACCTGCTTAACCTCCGATGAGTTGGATAGTGAAAGTTTGAATACATTAAAATTACTATCCTCACGGATGAAGTAAATTACTGAATCGCCAGGAGCAAAAACCGGATTACGATCCTCACCCTTATAGCTTGTGATCTGTTTGTATTCCTGGGTTTGGGTGTTGTATATCCAGATATCGCGTGCAATAGAAGAAAGGTGATGCTTGCGAAACTCATTCTCGCCGCCTTTCTTATCGTGAAAGGCTAAAAGCTTCCCATCGCCTGAGACCGATACCCATTCTGCGGGAACGGGTAGAACCTGATTTACCAAGCCCCCGTTGACCGGAACGGAATAAAGTTCAGGTTGCGATGCGGTTGGGTATAGGCGGCTGGAGGCCATGTCGTATCGTGCGGCACCGAATAGCACATGCTTGTCGTCGGCTGTAAAGGCGTAGGGTAACTCATCGGCTGAATGGTAGGTTAAACGTTTGGGTTCCCCACCCCTGGATGGTACAATAAACACATCCATATTCCCATACCTATTCGAGGCAAAGGCAATGTAATCGCCGTTGTGACTCCATACCGGTAGGTAATCGTGTGCCGGGTTAGCTGTCAATGCTACTGCCTCGCCTCCGCTGGCAGAAACCGTGTAAATATCACCCTTGTAAACAAATGCAATGGTTTTTCCATTAGGCGAAATGGCTGGGTAACGATACCATTCTACTTGGTCTTGGGAACTGCTTGATATTGATATGCTCGCAAGAGTTAAGGCGAAAAGTATTTTAGTGAATTTCATTTTGGTATGTTTTAAAAAGTTCGTTTAGTCATACTCTAAATTAAACCGCTTATCCAGTTAATGGTTTAAAATGTTTAGTTTTATTTAAAAATTGATAATTTTGAAGATAAAATTATGAAATAATGTTTTCGCTCAGTAATACTGAACTTGTTTTTGAAGGAAGAAGCAATGCCTCGCTCCGCTACGAATCCTTTATTCTTTTCATTCTTTCCAAAAAAATGCTGGCAAAGTCCTTAATTCTATTCTCAATTTTTGCCAAAAGGTTAAAAATTTTTAGGGATTTTCCGGGTAAACTTTTAGTAAAACAATTTTTTAGCCACAATTCCATAGATGAGCTAAAAGGAATTTCTACCGAAAATTTTCACAATAGAATTCTATCCTGCATTTTGCCAGTTTCAAGCGGAAATGGTTCAGCGGTCAATTTGTTATCGGATTTAGCCAACGATAAATATGATATTCCGGGGTTGGAATTCCTTTTTCTTAATGTTGACGATTACATAGAACCCCGCATTCTTAGCCTGGTATCAAACGATGGATTTTTGAATCAGGTCGATAAGAAAGCTTTTCAATCATTTACTGATTATGTTGATACGCTATGCGAAATTGCAAGTAGAAATAACAAATCGATAATCCTATATACAGCCCATTTTGCAGGTTTTTCAGCACTTCATGCAATAGCCATAGACTTAATGCAACGGTATAACACCCAAAAAACAACGGTATTTTTACTTTTCCATTTGTGCCATCTTAACTCACAAAATAGAATTGTTGACCTTGTAATGAGGGGCTCAAGCCAAGGTTTTACCCCTGGTATTGCAATTGCCAAGTATTTAACCACAGAGTATGTGAATAAAAAGTTTGTCGATAATAGCCACAACGACTCAAGCTGTCATGGTTTTAATCAGACCAAGCGAGTGTTTTTTGAGGTTACTAAATTTCTGCTAAATAATATCGATCATGTTTCAACATTACTGATTAGCCACAACCCCGATAATATACTTTACCTTACATCGCTTATGGAGGGGTGTGGTGTAGGACATAGCAATAAGAATGTTACCTTTTTGCAACGTTACGGAATGGCAAAATCCATAACACTAAACCTTGCCAACAGGGGATATAATGTTGCAACAATTATACCCCACGGTAACCTAACCGATACATTACGATGGATGCATAGGCTTTATGGCTTCGACCCGTCGTTGCCAAATATTCTTACCGAGCAGCGTTTTGTCATACTAAGAGAGCTAAATAGGCGCAAATTAGAAAATTGATACATTATGAAGTTCGATAACCAGGACACAGTATATGGTATCCACTCCCTGAAGCTTGTTTTAGCAGTAGTGGTGGTAATTGTTATAGTATTAATGTACTTAACATCAATTCCCGATTATATTGAGAGTAGTATTGGAATTAGCCAGGGATGGGTAATAGCCATTGTTGTAATACTTTACCTGATGTTTTTCGGGTATTTTATTTGGATGGATGCTGCATTTATCTCGTATAACGATGAGGGCAACAAGCTGGTTATTCGTACTTTCAAGCTACGTCCTTGGGGTGGTAAAAAGATATCGATGGAAATACCACACTCAGAATTCTACAAGTATGAGATTACCCACAAATGGCCAAAAAAACAGCTACACATTTATGTAAAAAAGGGGAATAAGATCATGAAATACCCTCCCGTTTCGGTTGTGTCGTTAACAGCAGAGCAATACCAGAAAATGGAGAGTTCCCTTAACCAACTATCGAAAGCATAATGCATGGGCGAAAGCGAGTTGCAATATCGCATAGCAATTGAGCTTATCCCAAAGGTAGGGAGTATAACCGCTAAGCGTTTAATTGCCTACTGCGGAAGTGCCGAGGCGGTTTTTCGTCAGTCCAAAAAAGCATTGCTCAAAATACCAGGCGTTGGCGAAACCATTGCAGCTGAAGTGGTCAACCAGAATGTGTTACACCTTGCCGAGAAAGAGATTGAGTTTATTGAGAGGTATAAAATTAAAGCCCTATACTTTACTGACCCTGAATATCCCGAACGGCTGCGCCAGTGTGAGGACGGTCCTGTTATGCTTTACGTGAAAACTCATTCCAACATAAACTTTAATTCTGATAAGATGATCAGTATAGTGGGAACCCGAAAGGCAACGGCTTACGGGAAGCAAACTTGCGAAGCCATTGTAAATGGACTTGCCGCCAAGGGGCATAACCCAATAATCGTTAGCGGATTAGCTTACGGGATTGATATTGTAGCACACAAAAGCGCATTGAAAAATAACCTGCAAACAGTTGCAGTGCTAGGACATGGCCTGGATACCATTTATCCTGTAGCTCACAGGACGGTAGCTAAGGAGATGGTTGAGCAGGGAGCTCTAGTAACCGATTTTATTTCCGGAACACCATTTGACCCCAATAACTTTTTGAGGCGAAATAGGATTATTGCAGGCATATCCGATGCAACCATTGTGGTTGAAAGCGCCCTTGAGGGTGGTGCGCTTGTAACAGCCGATATTGCAAACTCATACAACCGCGATGTATTTGCCGTGCCCGGCAATGTAACATCAACATACTCCCTAGGGTGTAACATGTTAATAAAACAGAACAAGGCAGCACTGGTGGAGTCGGCCGACGATATTGAGTTCCTGCTGGGTTGGAGCACTACCAGTAAAACCCAAACCGTTAAGCAGTACACAATAAACTTTGATCATTTTACCAACGAGGAGAAAAAAATTATTAACTTTCTGAAGGAAAAAGGGGAAGAAACCGTTGACCTGATTGCCCTTGGGACAGGACTTCCGGTTTCAACCGTTTTATCCTCGCTTCTTAATTTGGAGTTTTCGGGAGTAGTAAGTAGCAAACCAGGCAAAGTATTCGCCCTAAAAAACTAATGCAATGAGCAAACAACGAAAACCAAACAGGATAATGGAGCTGTATAAAAAGGTTCAGCGTTTCCTGCTTCATGGTATATGGAGCATGAACCTTGATGAGCTTCCGCCTAAGCTGAAATGGCCATTTAAGTATTTACGGGTGCTCTTGCTTGCGCTCAAGGGTTTCTTTGAGGATAAGGTAATTGTTAAGGCTTCGGCTTTAACATATTACACACTAATGTCCATTGTTCCAATTTTTGCAATGGCATTTGGAATTGCAAAGGGGTTTGGGTTTGAACGATACCTTGAACAGCAGTTAACTACCCAGTTTAAGGGACAGGAAGAGGTGATTAATAAGGTTATTGTGTTTGCAAACTCTCTACTAGCACGAACCGGGGGCGGCTTAATTGCTGGAATTGGTGTTGTACTCCTTTTTTGGTCAGTTATCAACGTGCTATCCAGCATTGAGCATGCCTTTAACGATATCTGGCAGGTAGAAAAACCTCGCAGCTGGGTACGCAAGTTTACCGATTATCTTTCCATTATGCTCATTTCGCCGATTCTACTTATTGCTTCCGGGAGTATTCATATTTTCCTTGCTACTACAGTGACAAGCATTGCTGAAAAGCATGAGCTTGTGAGCTACATCAGCCCATTCCTGATTGATATGCTCCAGTTTTTGCCGTATCTATTAATTTGGATACTTTTCAGTTTTATTTTTATAGCTATTCCTAACACAAAGGTTTCCTACAAATCCGGTATTGTTGCAGGAATTATTGCTGGTTCTGGTTTTGTAATTCTCCAGTGGTTGTATATCACCCTTCAAATTGGGGTTTCCCGATATAACGCGATTTACGGGAGTTTTGCAGCTTTACCCTTATTCCTTTTCTGGGTTCAAATAAGCTGGCAAATCGTGTTATTTGGTGCTGAAATATCTTTTGCATACCAAAATGTCGATATGTATGAATTTGAAAGGGAAACAACCCATATAAGCCATAAAAATCGGAAGTTGTTAGCCTTGCTGGTGCTAAGCACCATTGTTAAACGATTTATGAATGGAGAGAAACCGGCTACAAACCTTGAACTATCTGTTAATCTAAAGATACCCCAACGACTCATGCGCAACCTGCTCGATTTGATGGTTAACTGTGAACTGCTAAACGAGGTGGTAATTAACGATAGTAAAGATATTGGCTATCAGCCGGCACGACATGTAGAACACCTAACAATTGCATTTGTTGAGGAAAAACTCGATAGCTATGGGTTTGAGATTGAACCCGATATCCCAGAGTTGAAGCAGGTAAAACAGGTTTGCACAAGTTTTACCGAGCGTTACCGCGAATTGACCGCTAGCACTTTGATAGGTAGCATTTAGTCTACCAGTTTTGCCAGTGGATGTTTTCTACTTTAAACTTTTCCTTGGGTTGATGCTCCCCTTTAGGAAAACCAATTGGTATGAAATTGAGGGGTAAAACGTTATCGGGGAGTCCTAAAACTTCCTTTACAATTGCTACCCTATCGGGGCGGGGGTAAACGCCTGTCCATACAGCCCCCAAACCCATTGCCTCAGCGGCAAGCAGTATATTTTGCGTAGCAGCAGAGCAGTCCTGAACCCAGTATCCTTCAGGACTATCGCCTGCTTTGGAAAGGTCGCCGCAAACAGCTATTGCGGCAGGTGCTTCAAAGAGCATTTTGGCGTATGGTAAACGCTCAGCAAGAGTATCCAGGGTGGCCCGGTTAGTAACAATAACAAATGCCCATGGCTGAAGGTTTCTTGCGGAGGGGGCAGCCATACCCGCACGGGCAAGTTCTTCAAGTAGTTCATTGCTTACTTCCTGGCCAGTGAAGCTGCGCACGCTTTTGCGGGTAAAGATTGTTTTTAGGCAATTGGTCATATGCATGTTGTTATGTTATCAAAAATATCAAAAAAACATAAAAAAGATTGAATAACGAGTTACGGTTTAATCTACTTTTGCAATCATTTTATAAAAACATAAAAGATAGGAAAATGGAAAGGGTTTTTAAGCCAAAACTATTCTCGGTAATAGGTAAGGACTATTTTAAAACACAGTTTACAAAGGATCTTTTTTCCGGTATAATAGTTGGTATTGTGGCATTACCTTTAGCTATAGCTTTTGCCGTAGCATCGGGAGTTTCGCCCGATAAGGGACTTGTAACTGCTGTGGTTGCGGGCTTTATCATATCGTTTCTTGGAGGCAGCCGCGTTCAAATTGGTGGACCAACCGGTGCATTCATAGTTATTGTTTACGGCATTATTGAACAGTACGGCGTAGATGGACTAATTATTGCTACAGTGCTTGCCGGATTAATCCTTATTGGTTTTGGATTGCTCCGCCTGGGTACACTGCTAAAGTTCATACCATATCCATTAGTAGTTGGGTTTACCAGTGGTATTGCATTAGTCATTTTTTCTACACAAATAAAGGATGCATTAGGGCTTAATATCGATAAAGTGCCTTCGGCTTTCATTGCTAAGTGGAGCGTGTATTTTAGTTCGCTCGATACCATTAACCCGGCAGCAGTACTTATCACTTTGGCTACCATTCTAATCTCGGTTTACTTTAAACGGATAACCACTAAAATACCCGGTTCGTTTGTGGCTATTATTCTGGTAACCGTTGTTGTGGCAGTTTTTAAAATACCTGTTACAACCATTGAGAGTTTTTTTGGCGAAATTCCTAGCAACTTTTCATTTTCAGTTCCACATATTAATTTTGATCAAATTGGCTTTTACATTGCCCCGGCGCTCACCATTGCGCTTTTAGGTGGTATTGAATCGTTACTTTCTGCAGTGGTTGCCGATGGTATGATTGGGGGAAATCATCGTTCCAACACTGAGCTCATTGCTCAGGGTATAGCCAATGTGGTTACACCGTTTTTTGGTGGAATACCTGCAACTGGGGCAATTGCACGAACTGCCACAAATGTAAAGAATGGAGGGCGAACACCCGTAGCAGGTATGATTCATGCCCTCACCCTTCTTCTGATAATGCTTTTCTTTGGCAAATGGGCAAAGCTTATTCCCATGTCGTGCCTTGCAGGTATACTCATAGTTGTTTCCTATAACATGAGCGAATGGCGCAACTTTGTATCTATCCTTAAAGCGCCTTTCTTTGACCGTGCAATCCTGCTTACCACATTCCTGCTAACAGTTCTTGTTGATCTTACCGTTGCTATTGAGGTTGGCGTTGTAATGGCTTCGTTCCTGTTCATGAAACGTATGTCCGATGCTGCCCAGAAGGTTGAATTTGAAGTTGATTCCGATTTGGTAGAACAATATCCCGATATTCCAAAAGAAATATCAATATATGAGATCAGTGGCCCATTCTTCTTTGCATCGGCAAAGGAGTATAGCGCTGTAATAAAACAGTTAGGGTTAAGATCAAAGGTGATGATTATCAGGATGCGCCATGTACCTTTTATTGATTCAACTGGCTTAAACAACCTTAAGGATACCATTAAAACTCTTCAAAACTATAACGTTAAGGTAGTACTTTCTGGAGTAAGGAAGGAGGTTCATGCCGATCTGGAGCGAGGCGGAGTGGATAAGCTCATTGGGAAGGAGAATATTCTACCATCGTTCGATCTTGCTCTAGAACGGGCAAAAGGTTTGATTGGTTAAGGTGTGGATATTGCCCATTTAATTTACTGTAAACTATTTTGGGGTGTGTTTGCCGGCCATTTGGCCGCAGGCCGCCCCAACCTCGTTTCCCCTTGATTGACGGATAGTCCAAAGCGCTCCATGCTGGTTTAACCAGCGGGTAAAGTTTTCCAGTTCCACAGGGTTTGGTTTCCTGAATTCGCTAGCAGCAGAGTGCTCGTTCCAGGGAATTATATTGATATGGTAATTCAGCCCTTTCAGCAGTTCACACACAGCTTTGGCGTGCTGCTCACTCAGGTTAATTCCTCCAAGAGCAACATACTCAAACGAGAGCCGTAAAGGCTTTGGTATGGGGTGGTTGAGTAGTATGTCAACCACTCGGCTAATCGGATTTTTTACTTCCGATGGCATCAGCAATGCCCTTTCATCGGGAAAGGGCGAATGAAGGCTAATGGCCAGATTGCATGGCGGGTTCATCAGGAATCTCTCTAAACCATCAAGGATACCTACGGTTGAGAGCGTAATGTTTGACCTTCCAAAGGCAACGCCCCAAGCCGATGTTAAAATTTCCAACGCTTGGCTAACCTCAGCCCAGTTATCGAAAGGCTCACCCATGCCCATGATAACCAATCGGTTTACACTTTTACTTTCGGGGATTGCTAACAGCTGTCCCACAATACTGCCGGCATCCAAATTACCTTTGAAACCTATACTCCCGGTCATACAGAACTTACATCCCATGCGACACCCGGCCTGAGTTGACACGCAAAGCGTTTTACGCTTGCCATTGTCCATGTAAATCGATTCGTAGTGCTGCCCTTGTGCATTGGTAAACAGGTATTTTACTGCACCATCGGCTCCGGGATATCGCTCATAGCCGATGTGACCATGTACCTCACCAAATTCATCTTTTAGCGTTGTTAGTATATGCTTGGGAATATCATTTATATCAGCATAATTCTGAACTCGCTTACGATAAATCCATCCAGTGAGTTTAATTCCATAGTGGGTAGGGAATCCCAATTCCGATAACCATGCTTCAACCTGCTTTAGGTCTTTACCAATTAGCGTTTCCCCTTTCTGCATTCCGGAATTAGTTTAAACTGCAAATTTAGCTTTTGTTATAATTTTTATGTGAATAAGTGTGGTTTCTGCTTCAAACGGTTGAAATATAGAAAATAGACAATTTATTATCAAACCATACTTGAAATCAAAATTACTTTGATTTTAAATTCTTTGTAACTTCGCGGAGCAATGAGAAATCTTCTAAAAATAGTATTCCCTGTTGCAGCAATTTTTTTATTGCTGCTTGCTTACGGGTGCAATCGGAGGGTGGCGCCCAAAAGCGCTAAGGTTGATAAAACCCGAAAGCTAAAGTGCAGGTGTGGCAAAACTAAATTTCCCAAAAGCCATTACCAGGTTACTATGACCAGTTTTGATAACAGGTGATTCTAGTTAATTTAACAATGATTGGAATACATAAACCATAGACAAAAATGAGTAAACTACAGGTTAAACTTAACAACATTTACCAGTTTGTTGATGCTAGCGATGTGCTTTCGCTAAAGAACAAGGTAAACGATTGTCAAAAACTTATTGAAGGAAAGACTGGAAAAGGGAGCGATTTTCTGGGCTGGGTAACCTTACCTGCCGAAATTACTGACGATCAGTTGAAAAGCATTGAAAAGGTTGCCAATGAGCTTCGTTCCAAGAGTGAGTTTGTGGTAGTGGTAGGTATTGGTGGCTCTTACCTTGGAGCAAAGGCTGTGATTGAGGCCTTGGGCAATAGCTTCTCCATGCTCGACAACGGTGGCACAAAGGTGCTTTTTGCCGGCAACAGCATTTGTGAGGATTACCATGCCGAGCTTTTAAAGTTACTCGATAAGCACACCTATTCAATAGTAGTTATTTCAAAATCAGGAACTACCACAGAGCCTGCCATAGCATTCCGCCTGTTAAAACAGCACCTTGAGGGGAAGGTGGGGAAAACAGAGGCGGCATCGCGTATAGTTGCAATAACCGATCAATCTAAGGGTGCTCTGCGCAAGTTAGCCGATACCGAAGGCTATCGTACTTTTGTAATTCCCGATGACGTAGGCGGACGTTACTCAGTATTAACCCCTGTAGGGCTTTTACCCATTGCCATTGCTGGTTTCGATATCAGGCAAATGGTTGAGGGCGCACGCCAGGCAATGACCGATACTTCGGTTGGTGTCCCTTTTGAGCAAAACCCTGCCTGCCAGTACGCAGCAGCACGCAACGTGCTTTACGCCATGGGCAAAAAGGTTGAGATAATGGTGAACTATACACCCAAGTTACACTATGTAACGGAGTGGTGGAAGCAGCTTTACGGCGAAAGCGAAGGCAAGGAGAATAAGGGTATCTTCCCCGCCGGCGTCGATTTTACCACTGACCTTCACTCCATGGGGCAGTATATCCAGGAGGGGGAGCGTTTTATTTTTGAAACCGTAGTCTCGGTTGAAAAGCCATCGCACACACTCAACATTCCAAACGACCCTGAAAATCTTGACCAACTTAATTTCCTTACAGGCAAGCGTCTTTCGGAGGTTAACCATATGGCCGAATTGGGCACCATTGTTGCCCATAACGATGGGGGAGTACCATGCATCCAGATTACCATTCCTGAGCTAAGTGCATTCTGGATTGGTTACCTGCTTTACTTTTTTGAGCGCGCATGCGCCATTAGCGGTTATATACTGGGTGTAAACCCATTCGATCAACCGGGCGTGGAGGCTTACAAGAAGAATATGTTTGCCCTGTTAGGTAAACCCGGTTTTGAGGATGAGGGAAAAGCCTTACGGAAACGTCTAGGGATATAACTACCAAGTAATATCTGCAAATAAAAAAAGAGGTGCCCTAAAAAGCACCTCTTCCTTTTATTGATTTGATAAGATTAGAAAGCAAAACCAATTGAGAATCCAATACGAATGCGGAAACCTTCAAATTTTGCTACATCAAAATTGTCACCCGTAGCACCTTCTTCGGTTTCGATACTTCCTTTGCTGTAATGGCCACCAAAGAAAAGATCCATAGTAAATCCGGAGTCAGTAATCCACTGACGACCAATGGCTAAACCACCACCGTAATTTGCATAGGTTCCCTTATCGTTGGTTTCAGTATTTTCAAGCTTGAAATTCTGATACCTGAAGTAGGGAGCAAGGTAGAAACCATCAATTGCATTGCTTTTTGGATAAAAGCGTACCTCAGGGGTTAGGATAAGACCAGAGAATTTTGAATCCTCAATTTTGTAGCTAAGATAGCCAACACCCATTTGTCCGGAAAGATTATCGGAGAGCTTGCGTTCATAGAAAAGCGAACCAGTTCCTACAAGTAAACTTAAAGTGTTTACCTTAACAACATTGGGCTCCTCAAAAACAGCAGGTTTTTCCTGTGCGAACATGGGTAATGCTAACATTACCAGGGTTGCAAATGTAATTAGTTTTTTCATTTTTTAAATTTTGATTAGTTTACACGACCATTTAAACAAACATTATGCCAAATTACTAATTTTTATTGAACTTGATAGTTTTTGTACTAATAATTTGTAAGCTGGCAGGGTTAATCATACTTATTTTAACTACATAGATCCCCTTTGGCAAACCCGATAGGTTAACAGGCATAACATTTTCGCCAGCACTCAAGTTGCTAATCGATTGTGAGATGATTACCTGTCCAAGCATGTTAACCACTTCGATGTTTGCATTAACGGAGTTTTGGTTATTAACAAATTTAATATATGCATTGTCTTCAACAGGGTTGGGGTAGAAGGATATGGCGTTTTCCTCTGCTGAATTAACTGGAACATCGGTAGTCTTATCGGATACAATGGCTCGAATTAGAAAGTTGTAATCCAAGTTGGATTGAGCAAGTTGGTTCCATTCGCTCCCGCTTATTGTGTACCAACCTCCCTTATCAGGCACCATGGGGCCTCTATCGGTGGCAAAGGGATAACCACTGGAGGCGGTTGCAGTGTAGCCCACCCAGTACTCCTTGTCGGCCTTTATTTCAACTGGTGTAGTAACGTTGTGGGTTGTCCATTCATCCACCTTAACCTCGGCCGAAGCGCTTTGGGAGTATACCAGGGTGCCGGGGTTTCCTATTGTTCCACCTTCCCAAATCTTAACCACTTCACCTGAGGTTAGCCTTTGTCCATTATCATTTCCTCTTAGGAAGAAATCAACCTTTTTGATGTACTTACCTACATAGCTAGCCATATCGCTTGCTGAAAAGCGTGTAGCCACAGTTAGGGTAGTAGCTCCATTCCCAATAGCCGAACCATAACCTCTATCGTTTTTAAGCACAATCCAGGGTGAGAAATCGATAGTTGCATTGAACGAAATGGTAGAACCTGCGCTAGTAACGTTAGTAATATTTATTCCACCATTTGATCCGTCGGAAAGGAAGCTGCGCGGATTGGTTTGGTCGTTCATGGTGGTACGACCATAATCGGCATTAAATGTGGCGCTACTTATAGTTCCGTTCAATGTAAGAGAGCCGTTTGGACGGTAAACATATACTTCGTCGGGTGGGCCATCGGCATTTCCCATGCCTTCAAGTTTGGAGTTAATGCGGTAAACCAACATACCATCGTTAGGTAAACTGGCGTCATAGGCCTCGCGCTTACGGTACTCAACCAGAAAATACTCAGTATGAGTAGCGGGCGAGGGAATAATAAAGCTATTATTTGCGGCCGATGTTGAAAGCGGGTTTAACGTGTAGGTGCCTGTTTGATTAATTACAGGAATGTTATCTATCCAGCCCCCGTAAAGATACTTCATGTAAGCACCCATGTTCTGTGGCTCATCCTTGGTGCCTTCCATTATATCCCAAACCCCAACCGGTGCACGGTTTAAATTATCGTCGTAGTGGTAAAGGTCAGGGGCTCCAAGGGCATGAAACATTTCGTGGCAGAGTGTACCAAGGTCGATTCGGGAGTTGTAAAAGAACTGCAGCTGGAAGGTGTAGTCACCCACCTGTTTTTGATTTATTCTAACAGTTTTGCTCCACAGGCTCCATTGGTGTGGCCAGAGCAGCTCGTTCCAGCCATCGTTACCCCCAGCAACAATAAAGGAAACCACATCAACATAGCCATCCTCATTTATGTCTAAGTTGATGTTTTGGGGAATCTGCGAAGCAACTGCTTCAATGGCATTTTTTAACAAGGTGTGTTCACGGTAGGTTTGGCTCTTAGAGCTGGTATAGTTATCATCATTGGGGTCATAGCCAATGGGATTTGTTGTTGCATTGTAAGGGCGGTAGTAGTTCCGGTTTTGAGAATCCTGGTACCACACCACAAAACTGTTTGAGGTTGTTGGGTAAAAAGTGGTGCTGATTGTGAATTTCCCGTAGGAAACACTTTTGTAGTAGTCGGTAACCGACATTGAGGCACCATTATAGATGTTCTGGTAGTAATCAATGGGTTCATCACCCGGGTTATCGTCGGCAAAGCGAATGAATATAACGATGTTATTCATAACGGTTGCTTCCTTTGTATCCTTTGCCCTGAGGGGGGCAATACCGTTAGCACCTTTAGCTGGATTTAAGGAAGAGAAATGAGTATTTACCCTTTTGCTTTTGCGCTTTGCAATGTACTCCTCGCGCGAGATATTGATAAATGGCTCTAACCCTTTAGTTGCGGTTGGTTTTACTTTCCCAACAACTAAATCGCTGGCTACAAGTTTTCCGTTCTCTTTAACAGCATAAACATAGTAGCCCGTTTTAGGATGCTGAACGATGGTGTAACCATCGGCATCGTGTAGCCAGTTGTGGAATTCATCGCCACTGGCAAAACATTCAATTTTTGTCCCATCGGGTTGGTAAACTACCATGGGAACATACTTTTTGGGCACCCCAAAAAGCAATGAGTACGAGGTTAAAAGTAGCAACAATGCGGCTACTAAACCCAAATAAATGCCTCTTTTCTGCATAAAGTTGATGTTACTGGTTACTAATACCTGAGTTATTGTTTATTTGTTTTTAACAAACCCTTTAAATGCTACCTTCCAGGTTGTGGTGGTTTGAATCACTGTGGTGTTAGGCAAAGTGTCAATTCTGGTTTCGGTAAATAGGTATTCCTGACCTGGTTTTAAAACAAACCTTTTACCTTTATAGGAACAGCCAACCTTGGTTTTGGTTGCATTTGTAATGGTAAGGTCGTTTTGGGTAAAAGGCAGGTTATTTACACCAATAACCATACTCGATACCCCTTGGCCAGCAGTACCTTTAAGCACCTTACCAACCCCAAGGTATAGTTTAATGTTTAGAGTGTCATTAAGATTGTTGCGGTATATTTCCAATTTTTGGGAAACTGAATCGTAGGAATAGCCTGGGCCATCAATTCTCCTTCCTGGGGTTGCTGTCCCGCTCAGAGCTTTACCCTCCGTGATTGTATAGAACTCAACAAATGGAATTAGGTTGTTTTTACCCGGAACCTTTTCCATTTTGGAGTTCGAAGTGCAGGATAAAAGTAAGGCGAAAGCCACACCCGTTGTAATGATTTGTTTCATACTAATCCTTATTGGCTGCAAAGAAAACATAATTTATTGGGTTACGCATTGAGCAAAATAAAGAAAAGGACGAACAACAGGTTTTGTTCGTCCAATTGCAAGAAAAATGACCTAAACTACATCACGATTTTTTTTCTTGTGAAATACCTAATCGTTCAGCAGTCCGTTCCGGAACATAAATAACCAACCGTTGACCTACCCTGATAAGATTTCTGTACAGGTTATTCCAGTCCTTGAGCTGCCTAACCGATACATTGTATCGTTCAGCAATTGAGCCCAGTACATCGCCTTCCTTCACCTTGTAAACTATACGAATAGAACCCGGGGGAACCTCGTGCTGATACGATGCAGTGTATTTAGATGGGTTTGCCAAAATCTTTTGGTTAAAGAAGATACTGTCCTTGTAGGCGTAAATGTCCTTCTCCCTATCAAGGAATGGGCCTACCATCTCTTTGGGTAATCGTAAAACATACGATTTGCCCTTAGCAGGAATTATATCAATTTTGTATTGTGGATTTAAATCGCGAAGCAGTTCAATGGGATAATCGAGCACCTCTGCAATCTGTTGCAGGTGTAACATGTTGTTAACGATTATTGTATCGGTAGCAGGGGGTAGGGTAATGGGCTTGGGTTGTAGGTTATGTTCCTTGTAAAAGTAGTAGGTGTAGCTGGCTGCAATGAAAGCCGGGACATAACCACGGGTTTCACGGGGTAAATGGTAGTAAATATCCCAGTAGTTGCGTTTTCCACCCGAACGTCTGATGGCCTTATTTACATTGGCAGGGCCGCAGTTATATGCTGCAATTACCAGAGTCCAGTCGCCGTAAATGGAGTATAGATCCTTGAGGAAGCGACATGCTGCATGGGTAGCAGCCAGTGGATCGCGGCGTTCATCGATGAAGGAGTTGATGGTAAGGTTGTACATCCTTCCTGTTCCGTACATGAACTGCCAAAGACCAGTGGCTCCGGCCCTGGAAACAGCACGTGGGTTTAAAGCCGATTCAATAACAGGTAGAAACCTGAGCTCCTGTGGCAGTTGATACATGTCCAGTATCTCCTCAATCATGGGGAAGTAGTAATCGGTTAGCCCAAGCATTACTTCAACCTTGTCGCGCTTTTTCTCAGTGTAGGCTTTTATGAAGCTCCTAACAATATTATTGTAGGGCAAGTCAATTAATGAGTTGATGGTTTGCAGACGCTTTATGTAAAATGAGTCGGGGAGTTCGGGCCCTTCAATGGTGTCGCCCTCAATATCGGCGACTAGGTTATTATCTTCATTGGGTTGCTGGATATACCACTGGTAAAGCAGACTATCCATCTGGTTTATTTGTCTTTGCTCATAAATGGAGTCGGAGTTTAAACTCTGGCTCTCAACCTGAGCAAATACTGGAGTGTTAAAAGTTAGGACTAAGCACAATCCACCCAAAATGTATCGCATCGCCTTCATTCTGTTTCAAATTATTAGCAAACATAAGCATTTTAAAGAAAAAATCAAGAGGAATGGCCTAAAAGTTTTAGCAAAACTATTTCTATTGCATCCGAAAATGCTAATATGCCTATCTACTCAAGTGCTGATATTATTAATTTTGCCAAATCGATTGGCTTGGTATTGTCGGCATCCACAATGATTTGAGCTTTCTCGTAAAATTTTTTTCGTTCGTCAAGAACACGTATAATATAATCGTTCAGCTCCTCACGAGTTTTACCCCAAAGTAAAGGCCTATCGATTTTTGATTCCACCAATCGCGAAACCAGGGTTGAAACCTCAAGCCTAAGGTAAACAGTAATGCCATTTCGGTTCATGTAGTCGATATTGTTGTAAAAGCACGATGTCCCACCACCCGAGGAAATCACAAAATCGCCGTTAAATGAACAAACCTCTTTGAGTGCTTCGTTCTCAATAAGCCGGAAGTGCTCTTCGCCCTTTGTTTCAAAAATTTGTTTAATTGTTCTTTTGTGCTTGGTTTCAATATACTCATCCAAATCGAGGAATTGGTAACCCAGGAAATGAGCCAACTCCCTTCCAACTGTGGTTTTTCCGCTCGACATGAATCCTATTAGGAAAATCTTCATCGCTTAATACTTTACTTAAGTTGAATGTAAAAATGTCTAATTCACAATATTTTAGGAAATAAACATTTAAGGGAGATCAAAGATATAAAAAAAGAGCAGAAAAACTGCTCTTTTTGCTAAAGTTCCAAACTCATTTGCTCAGCTGAAGAACCTGAATCGTTGTCTTCCGATTCTGAATCAGGAATTCCGCTTGTTTCTTCCTCAAAAGCTGATCTTTCCTTTTCCAGGGGTTCAGTAAATTCAACCCGTTTTACATCGAACGTGGTTAGACGTTTTCCTTTTGCCTTGTAACCCTTTACGGCTATAAAGGCATCAACATCGATATTCTCGGGTTCGCGATTTGCGTGCTTGCCTCCAAAAACAAGTTTCAAAGCCGGGAATACATCGGCATTCAAAGCTATAAGCTTTGAACTATACTCGTCGGGGATAAAGGATTGGGTTTTCTCGGTGGGTTCAAAACGGAAACGTTTAAGGTAGTACTGTTTTTGCTCGCCATCGAAATAAACGGCCGAGAATACCTTGTGGGGGTTAAACTTTTCAACCAGTAGGGGTTGCACATCGAACCTGAGGGCATAATTGGTGTTGGCAAGGAAATAGGTGCCATCCGGGTTTACAACCAGAACGCGTTCATCGGGCAAGAATTCGCCAAGCAGTTCACCTTGTCCTTCGTGGTTCAGTCGCATAACATCAGGGTCGTACCATACCTTTACACCCTCCACTGCGCCAGCAATCTTTTCCTTGAGCATGATTTTGTGGATGGCGTATCGGGTAAAGATATTTCCCTGTGAGCCACGTCCTTTAACTGCCAGCTGGCTGAAATCCAGCTCAAGTATAAGGTTACGGAGGCGTGGCCTAGGTTTCAGGTAAACCTTCAGTACTTCGGTTTCACCATTTGGGTTTGCCGAAAGCCAAAGTATTTGTGAACCCTGCGTCCCCTTTGTTATGTCGTACTCCTTATCGCGTGTGGTTCCGTTAATGGCGCATCGCTTCATCATGATATCGCCGTTTAGGCCATCGCGGTAAACCACGTTGTAAATCGTTCGGGTATCGTTCTTCTTATAAACTCCAACGTGGACAATATCCTTACCAAAGAAGTCCTTTTCCTGAACCTTACGGATGTAGTACTTGCCATTGCGGAGAATTACTATTACATCGTCGATATCGGAGCAGTCGCATACGTATTCGTCCTTTTTCAGACCTGTACCCACAAAGCCTTCGGCTCGGTTAACGTAAAGCTTTTCGTTTGCCACAACCACCTTAGTGGCAACAATGGTATCAAAACTGCGGAGTTCGGTTTTGCGATCTCTTCCTTTCCCGTATTTCTTTTTGATTTGCTGGTAGTAATCGATGGTATAAGTTACAATATTGGCAAGGTGATGCTTCACTTGCTCCATTTCGGCTTCCACGGCCCTGATATGCTCATCGGCCTTTTTGATATCGAATTTCGATATCTTGCGCACGGGCTTCTCGGTTAGCTTCAGAATATCGTCGCGGGTAATCTCGCGCCGGAGTAGCTTACGGTAAGGGTCAAAACCCCGCTCAATGGCTTCTATTACCAAATCCCATGTTTCAGTATCCTTTTCAAGCTCGCGGTAAATGCGCTCTTCAAAGAATATTTTTTCCAGCGACGAGAAATGCCAATCCTCCTCCAGCTCTGCCAGCCTAATGTTAAGTTCCATGGTAAGGAGTTCCTTAGTTCTATCCACCGAAGCCCTAAGGATATCCTTAACGCCCATGAAACGGGGCTTATCGTCGTAAATGACGCACGAGTTGGTTGATATTGACATCTCGCAGTCGGTAAAGGCGTAAAGGGCATCAATTGTCATATCGGGGTTGGCGTCGGGGTGCAGGTGGATGAGAATTTCAACATTCTCGGCGGTATTATCGTCAATCTTTTTGATTTTAATCTTCCCTTTGTCGTTCGCTTTAAGGATTGATTCGATAAGCGATGTGGTGGTTTTTCCAAAGGGTATCTCGGTTATAGCAAGGGTTTTACGGTCGAGTTTTTGGATGCGGGCGCGTACCTTAACCGCGCCGCCGCGTAAACCATCGTTGTAACGGTTACAATCGGCTAAGCCACCTGTGGGGAAATCGGGGTAAAGTTCAAAATCCTTACCCTTAAGGTAGCTGATTGCCGCATCAATTAATTCATTGAAGTTGTGGGGTAAAATTTTTGAGGCTAAACCAACCGCAATACCTTCCACTCCTTGCGCTAGTAAAAGCGGGAACTTAACCGGAAGCGTTACAGGCTCCTGGTTACGACCATCATAGCTGAGCATCCACTCAGTGGTTTTGGGGTTGAAAACCACTTCAAGGGCGAATTTTGACAGCCTAGCCTCAATGTAACGGGGTGCGGCTGCACCGTCGCCTGTAAGTATGTTGCCCCAGTTACCCTGGGTGTCAATCAACAAATCTTTTTGGCCCAGCTGAACCAAGGCTTCACCAATTGATGCGTCGCCGTGGGGATGGTACTGCATGGTGTAACCAATAATATTGGCCACCTTATTGTAACGCCCATCGTCGAGCCGTTTCATGGCGTGCAGTATACGGCGCTGAACGGGCTTTAACCCGTCATCGAGGTGCGGAACGGCACGTTCCAGTATAACATACGAGGCGTAGTCCAAAAACCAGTCCTTGTACATCCCGGTGATGTGGGTCTTTTTGGCGGCCTCGCCGGTAATCCTTTCTATTTTGGCATGAAGCTCGGGCGAAACAGGTTTCCCTTCGCCTTCGCTTAAAAGCTCATCCGCTTCAAAATCGTCCAATCGCATTTTCTTGAGCTATTGTAGGTTGATGTTTATGCTACCAGGTTTTTATTCTCAACGTCATGGTTGTCCTCCTCGTCGATGTTATTTTCATCGGCTTTTGGGGCTGGTTCCTCATCAATAATATCCTCCTCAATTCTGAGGTTATTGATAATGAAATCCTGACGGTCGGGCGTGTTCTTGCCCATGTAGAACTCCAAAAGGTCATGTATTTGGTCTTCCTTGGTCAAACGAACAGGGTCGAGCCTCATGTCGGGGCCAATGAAGTTCTTAAACTCATCGGGCGAAATTTCACCTAACCCTTTAAACCTTGTTATTTCAGGGTTTGGGCCAAGTTCGGCTATTGCCTTTTCCTTCTCCTCGGGGGTATAGCAGTAAACGGTCTTCTTCTTATTACGAACCCTGAAAAGTGGGGTTTGGAGGATGAAGAGGTGCTCCTGGCGGATTAGCTCAGGGAAGAACTGTAGGAAAAAGGTTATGAGCAGCAACCTGATGTGCATACCGTCCACATCGGCATCGGTGGCTATTACAATTTTGTTGTAGCGGAGGTTTTCCATGTCCTCCTCAATGTCCAGCGCAGCTTGTAGCAGGTTAAACTCCTCGTTCTCGTAAACTATCTTTTTGGTTAGCCCGTAGGTGTTTAACGGTTTACCGCGGAGCGAGAATACTGCCTGTGTATTTACATCGCGCGATTTGGTGATTGAACCGCTTGCGGAGTCACCCTCGGTAATAAAAAGGGTGCTTTCATGCGCACGGTCATCCTTGCTGTTGTAATGGATCCTGCAATCGCGTAGCTTGCGGTTGTGCAGGCTTGCCTTTTTAGCCCGCTCACGGGCTATCTTTTTGATACCCGATATAGCTTTACGTTCCTTTTCGGACTCAATAATCTTTTGTAGCAGAATTTGTGCAGTTTCGCTATTGCGATGCAGGAAATTATCGAGTTTTTCCTTAATAAAATCGGTGATGAATTGCTTTACTGAGGGTCCGTTAGGGCCCATGTCCTTGCTCCCAAGCTTGGTTTTGGTTTGTGACTCAAATACGGGATCTTCAACCTTAATGCTTATGGCTGCTATAATGGAAGTACGAATATCCGATGGGTCAAAGTCCTTTTTATAGAACTCCCGGATGGTTTTAACGTAGGCTTCGCGGAACGCGGTTAGGTGTGTACCGCCCTGAGTGGTATGCTGGCCGTTCACAAAGGTATAGTAGTCTTCGCCGTAGCCAACACCGTGGGTAATTGCCACCTCAATATCTTCACCTTTCAGGTGAATAATGGGGTAGAGTGGCTCTGTTGTTATGTTTTCGTTCAGTAGGTCGAGAAGTCCGTTTTTTGAGATAAACTCCTTGCCGTTAAAGCTGATGGTTAGGTTGGTGTTGAGGTAGGTGTAGTTTCGGATCATGGTTTCGATATACTCATCCTGGAATGAGTATTGACCGAATACCGTCTCGTCAGGAGTAAACTGAACGTAAGTGCCGTTTGCCTCACCATTGGCGGGGTATTGCTTGTCGTTAACAAGGATGCCTCCGGCAAACTCGGCCTCGCGAACTAATCCCTCGCGAATACTCTTTATGATAAACTGGTTGGAAAGCGCATTAACCGCTTTTATACCAACCCCATTTAAGCCTACCGATTTCTTGAAAACCTTGGAGTCATACTTGGCGCCCGTGTTCATCTTGGAGGCCACGTCAATTAGTTTCCCTTGCGGGATACCACGGCCATAGTCGCGAATGGAAACAGTTTTCTCGTTAAGCTGAATGTCGATGCGTTTACCGTTTCCCATCATGAACTCATCAATGGAGTTGTCAACCACCTCCTTAAGCAGAATGTAAATGCCATCGTCGGGCTGTGAGCCGTCGCCAAGCTTACCGATATACATACCCGGGCGCTTGCGAATGTGCTCCTGCCATTCCAACGTTTTAATACTATCTTCAGAATATCCAACACTCATGACTACTTCTCCAGTTTGCTGCAAAAATAACCAAATTGAATTGGCATGAACTTTTTTTACCCAAATAAATATCAACAGGTTTGGGCGACTTGTAAACCGATTGGAATTTAATGAGTTATTGTAATAATTTGGCTTGCGGTTTTAAATCATTAAGCCAAACTCGTTGTTCCCGAAAATTGGGAGAATTAGCTATGCGTTATTGGCAATATTTGGGTATTGTTTCTTGTAAATATCAGTATGGATGTGTAAAAAAAGGAAAGGGCTACGGCATTTGAGGGTGTAGCCCCATCCTACTAATCAACTACATTTTCTTCCCAATATAGAAAACATAGCCATAGTAATCCTTGTACCTGGCGTAGAGTTGAGCCTCGTGTTGTAGGTTTTCAACCAATCGCTTGGCATTCAGATTGTCTGCATACTTTTCCATGAAAAGTTTCTGCGCTGGTACTTGTGGAGCATAAAAATGCTCAGTCCAACAGTTTTCGGGCAGTATGAACGTAGCAACCGGAATATAACCAGCCTTTTGCATGATTGCCACTTTGCTAGGAATGGTGTCAATTTCCGGGTAAGCATCTAACCAGAACTGCTCAATTTCTGCTGGACGCTCTGGCGTAAACCACGATGCTTCAGTTACTGCCACGTAGCCCCCTTTCTTGAGGAATCGCCGCCATTCGGTTAGGCCGCGCTCAAAACCAATGTTATAGATGGCTCCCTCTGACCATATAAGGTCTAGCTCTTCGTCCTGAAAGGGCAGGTTGTCCATTGATCCAGCTATTGCTTTGGCTTTATCCGTTAGGCCTAGCTTGGTAGCATTCTGGTTGAAAATATCAACAAATTGTGGGAACAGGTCAATACCTAGTATTGTTCCCTGTGTGTTTTGGGCAAGCACCATGGTTTGCCCCCCTGTTCCGCATCCTATGTCGGCAATTTTGGCGTTTTGGGTAAGATTGTCGATAAAACTCAATGCCTTGATTGTTACCTCAGGGCTGCCTGGTCCCTGACGTTCGACATACGAGAAATACTCACATATTAATGCTATATCGAAATCGTGTATGGAGTTGTTTTCTTGTTCCATGATCTAGTAGTTATGTTTTAACAGGCAAAAGCATTGCTTTGCCGCCATTAAATTGTTTGAAAATTTATAAAAGATATTACATGGCAAGTTGCTGCCAAACAGAAATGGTTGTGTAATCTTGTGATTTAGTCAAGATTACCTAACCTACCAGTTCCGAGTTCGATAAATACATCCAAAGGTTTTAGACCTTTCAAAGGTAAGCATTTTTTTGAGTTTCAATATTTATTGGTTGAATTCAGCATCATTCGTACAGATTATTTTATTGATAGATGAGATTTTTCGCTGTGTATATCAATTCAGGAACCTTGCGCATAAATTTTTTGCCAAAAAATTTGCATGGTAAAAAACAATCTTTTATATTTGACCGACCGTTCAACCAAAAATAAATATGCCACGCACAAAGCAGCAAGTTGAAGCAATCCGCCAGCAGCGAGTTATGCAGATTTTAGACGCTGCACTTGATGTTTTTGCCCACAAGGGTTTTCATTCGGCAACCATTGCCGACATCGCCCAAAAGGCAGGAATTGCAAAAGGGTTGCTTTACCATTACTATAGCTCCAAGGAGGAGCTGCTCTCCCATATCGTGATTAATGGAATGAACAATTTGATAGAAAAGTTTGATGAAAACCACGATGGGGTACTAACCGATGCAGAGATGGAACTGTTTATTAACGATATGTTCCGTAAGATTGTCGAAAACCGCAACTACTGGAAGCTATACTTCTCCGTTATGCTGCAACCCAATGTTTTCAGCAAGGAGTTGATGCAAAAGCTTGAGGGTATCTATGAACCAATGGTATCAATCTTAATTCAGTACTTTAGGCGCAAGGGCTATCAGAATCCCGAAATGGAGTTTATGATACTGCATGCCCTTTCCGATGGCATTGTTATTAATTACATCTCAAATGAGAACTTTCCTCTCGATGCAATTAAGGAGGAAATTATAAAGCGTTATATCAAGTAAAATGTTTAATAAACCATTAAATTAACAGGAGATGATTCCACGAGTTTTATTGTCAACCCTTTTGATTTCAGCCACTCAGCTTTTGGTTGGCCAGAATGCAAGCGAGATAGTTCGAAAGGCCGATGAGATGATGCGTGGCGAAAAATCGAGCTATAGCGAGATGACCATGCGTATAGTGCGCCCAAAATGGGAGCGTTCGCTCTCATTTAAGAGCTGGAGCAAGGGTACTGAGCTATCTTTGGTCTATATCACTTCCCCGGCAAGGGAAAAGGGACAGGCTTTTCTGAAAATTAACCGTGAGATGTGGAGCTGGAACCCAACCATCAACCGAACGGTTAAGCTACCACCTTCAATGCTCTCACAGGGGTGGATGGGCTCCGACTTTACCAACGATGACTTACTGAACCAGCGGTCAATTGTGGTTGACTACAACCACACCATTTCCGGCGAGGAGCAGATTGACGGGTGGGATTGCTGGCGAATTACCCTTACCCCAAAACCCGATGCTCCCGTTGTTTGGGGTAAAATGATTATTTGGGTTTCCAAGAAACATTACCTTATCCTGAAATCGGAATACTATGATGAGGAACAATTGCTCGTAAAAACTGAGATGGCGCACAGTATTAAGGATGTTGACGGTAGAACAATTCCTACAATTTATGAGCTGATTCCGGCCGAGGAGCCCAGCAACAGAACTATTGTTGAGCTGAATGCCATTAAATTCAATATCGATATTAACGATAGCTTTTTCTCGCTACGCAATCTTACCCAGGTTAAGTAGACGAAAACCAATAATACATTTTGGTATGAGTTATTTAAAAATGGCACAACGGAACCTTTGGCGCAATAAGCGCCGCACGGCCATAACCATCTCAAGTATCTTTTTTGCGGTACTATTTGCGGTGGTAATGCGTTCGTTTCAGTTGGGTTCATACTCACTCATGATACGCAATGCCATTGAGCAGTACTACGGCTATATCCGTGTCCAACACCCCGATTTTGCCGACGATCCCTCGCTGGAGAACACCTTTGAGTTTGACCAAAGCCTTCCGGAAACAATTTTAAGGGTTCAAAATGTAAAGGCAGTAACCCCACGGCTCGAAACCTTTTCCCTGGCTTCGTCGGGCAATATCACCAAGGGAGTGCTCGTGCTTGGGATAAATCCCGAGGCCGAAAAACAATTCTCAAACCCTGAACAGTTCATTGTTAGGTATACCATTCCTAAGATGCTGGCCGATAGTTCAGGCATGGAGCACATTTTTACTGATGAAGTAAAAAGGATACTTGGTGCACACGCCGGCGAATCGTTTACCGATTCTGCAAAGCTGACCAGAATTTTCGGCGACCAACCGGTTGATGCTGTCCAGCTAAACCAAATCCTGAATATGTCCCGGGCGCACGGACGATTTATTACCAGCAACGATAGCGGTGTTGTAATCTCATCGAGGCTGGCCAATTTCTTAAACATTCAGGTTGGCGATTCCCTTGTAATGCTTAGCCAGGGTTACCAGGGTGCTTCTGCCGCAGGAATTTACCCGGTTGTTGGTATAGTTCGAATACCCAACCCCGAACTCGACAACCGAATGGTTTACATGCCGCTGCAGGTGGCACAAAGTTTCTCCAATGCACATAATCTTTTATCGTATATGGCTGTTAACCTGTGCGATGCAAGCGACGAAGCACTAATGGTCACAACCGATAGCGTAAGAAAGGCGCTGGCGCATACCGGGCTGGATGTTAAAACATGGCAAGACCTGAACAGGGTTTTGGTTCAACAGATTGAAAGCGATAACCAGAGCGGGAAGGCTTTCCTTTTTCTGCTCTATTTTGTTGTGTTCTTCGGGATTTTTGGAACTGTAATAATGATGGTTCACGAACGGATGCATGAGTTCGGTGTGCTTGTGGCTGTTGGTATGCAAAAAATTAAGCTGGCCATAACGGTTTTGCTCGAGATGCTTATTATGGCATTGATTGGTGTAGCGCTTGGGTATCTTGTTGGGTTACCAGTAATCCATTACTACCATGTTCACCCCATTAGGCTTACCGGCGAAATGGCAAAAATGATGATGGATATGGGGTTTGAACCACTAATGCCAATGGCTCCGTTCGATGCATACGTCATTTGGCAGGGTGTTTCGGTGGTATTCATGGTGTTGCTAGCATGCATTTATCCTACACGGAAAATACTAAAGCTTAACACTGTAACAGCAATTAAACGGTAACCAATTGAGTTGAAAACAATAAAACTTTACAAACATGTTAGTTTCACTTAGCTGGCGAAATGTTTGGCGTAACCCAACCAGGAGCATGGTTGTGGTGGTGGCTGTTGCCCTTGGCCTTTGGGGTGGGGTTACTGCCATGGCCCTTATAAACGGGTGGGTTAAACAGCGCATAGCCGATAGCATTCAAAACGAGATATCGCACATTCAGATACACAACCCCGATTTTTTACTCAACGAGGAGGTTGATAAAACTTTCAATTTCGACTCGGTGGCCGCTACCCTCGATTCTACAAAGGGGATTGTTGGGTTTAGCGGTAGGTTGAAGGTTTTTGCCATGGTTCAAACCGATAGGGCCAACTCGGGCCTGGTTGTACTTGGCGTTAAGCCAACCAGCGAACGTAGCATTAGTGGTATTCCCAACAAGCTGATATTGGGCAGTTTCCTTGAAGGTGATTTTAAAACCCCTTCGATTGTTCTTGGGAAGAAAGCAGCCGAGGAGCTGAAATTGGTAAACTATGAGCTAACCGATAGCATTGCTCAAAAACTCTCTGCAATGGAGCCAAGGCTTGGGGAGCAAATCCAAATACTTGCGGGTAGGAGGTATAGGACTCGCTCAAACCTTATGAATGCCCTTAAAGCTGAACTTGAACCCGCACTGTTTAACCACTACTCCGAAACCATAGCCGACTCCTGCGCTTCGTTCAGGTTAAACGGCCCTGTGGTTCTGACATTTCAAACACCCACTGGGGAGCTGCATAGCGAGATGTTCAGGGTTCGTGGTATTTACCGCACCTCCAATACAGCCTTTGATGCGCGTATGGCTTATGTAAATTTCGATAATCTTGCTTCGGCGGCTAACATCAATCCAAGCAATGTTCATGAGGTTGCCATACTCTGCAAGGATAACACCCATGCGGTAAGTATAGCAAAAATGCTATCGGCTATGCATCGTAGCTTGAAGGTTCAAAGCTGGGATGAGATATCACCCGAAATTGCCCTCTATGCTGCATTTGGCGATTTTATGGGGATGATTTACGTTGTAATAATCCTGTTTGCCCTGGCGTTTGGCATTATCAACACCATGATGATGAGCGTTCTGGAACGGTACCGTGAGTTTGGTATGCTCATGGCCATTGGCATGAACCGTTTGCGCGTTTTTAGCATGATAATGATGGAATCGGTTTTCCTTACCCTTACCGGTGGGGTAGCGGGTATTTTGCTTAGCACCGGATTCATCAAAATATTTGCCCGTACCGGAATTGATTTTGGCATGTGGGCCGAGGGTTTTGAAGCCATTGGATACTCCTCAGTGGTTTACCCTGAAATTACCACATCCAACTATGTACTGATTACCATGCTGGTGGTTGCCACGGGCATTCTTGCTTCGTTGTGGCCTGCCCGTAGGGCGCTAAAGCTAAACCCCATGCAGGCACTAAGAGTTGAGTAAATTCTGATAACTTGTAAAATATCAAACCATATGGCAATAATTGAAGTTGTTAACGTTGATAAGATATACAACGACTCAGAGGTAAAGGTCACCGCTCTGAGCAATATCAACCTTAAAGTTGAAAAGGGTGAGTTTACCGCTATTGTAGGACCATCGGGGTCAGGAAAAACCACGCTGCTCAACCTGCTTGGCGGGCTCGATAACCCAACCAACGGAAAAATCCGTGTTGGCGATGTTTGGCTAAATGAGCTAAAAGGCTCAAGGCTGATTGATTTCAGGCTTCGTAACATTGGGTTTGTGTTTCAATCGTACAACCTGATACCCGTGCTCACTGCTGGCGAGAATGTTGAGTTAATCATGCAGTTACAGGGTGTGCCTGCTAAGCTGCGCAAGCAGGTTGCCGCCGATATGCTGGGAAAGGTGGGCCTGGCCGATAGGTTTAGTAGCCGTCCGGCTAAACTATCGGGTGGGCAGCAGCAGAGGGTTGCCGTGGCCCGCGCCCTGGCCTCGAAACCGCAATTCATACTCGCCGATGAGCCCACTGCCAACCTCGATGGCAAATCGGCCGAGAATCTTTTGCAAATCATGGAGCACCTTAACCGTACTGAGGGTGTTACCTTTATCTTTTCCACCCACGACCAGCGTGTGGTTAACCGGGCCCGCAGGGTAATTATGCTGGAGGATGGAAAGGTTAAATCCGATACACTTCAGTAAAATTTCTACACTATGCGAAAAGCGTTAAATTCCAATCTGCTTTTGGTTTTGCTGCTCTGCGGTTATGCGGGAGCACAGGAGTTTAAGGGTCACGTTAAGCTGCTGAACAACCTATTTGTTCCTTACCCCGATACGTTGGTTTGGTTTACCGACCAAACCCTTGAGAATAGGCTTGAGGTTAAATGGGATGTCGCTCCCTGGCTCAGGTTGGAGGCCCAGGCACGTAACCGTTTTATTTATGGCGATTTTGTTGAGAATATCCCCAATTACTCATCGCTGATTGGCAGCAGCAACGGGTTTGTTGACCTTTCGTTCCTCTGGGCTGAGGGTCGCTCGTTTGTTGGGCATACCGAGTTTGATAGGCTTTTTGCTCGGGTCAGCTATAGCCGTTTTGAGCTAACGCTTGGCAGGCAACGGGTGAACTGGGGAATCGATTTGGTATGGAATCCGAACGATATCTTTAATACCTTTTCGTATCTAAACCTGGAATACCCTGAGCGTCCGGGCACCGATGCTGTTACATTGAAAGCGTACACTGGCTCACTATCGTACATCGAGGCTGTTTACCAGCCCAACAAAACAGCCGATAGCAGTGCCTACGGCGTAAGGTACAGGGCAAACATAGCCCGTACCGATTTTCAGGTTTTGGTTGCCCGTATGGCTGGCTACTACGTGTTGGGCGGAGGACTATCGAGTGAGTTAGGTCAATTTGCAATAAGGAGCGAGGTTTCATATTTCAATGCCCAAAAGTCCAGCGAAAAAAGCGTTTTGGTGGCCACCCTCTCGGCCGACCGCTCTATGGGAAGCAACAGCTTTGTGCAGCTTGGAGCACTTTACAACTCCTTTGGCAGCAGGGGCAGCCACGAACCCCTTAGCCTCATTGAACCACGCGCGCAAAGCCCAATGATGCTTAGTCGTGGAAAGGTTAACCTTTTTGCCGGTGTAAACTCAACTGTGGCTACGCTTTTTATCCCATCGCTGGCTATACTGGTAAATCCTGCCGACTGGTCGGCAGCGGTTATACCAAGCCTCAGCTACTCAGCTTCCGATAATCTAACCCTTGCCCTAACGGGTATGCTATTTGCCGGAAACCGTACCGATGAATACCCCAATATTGGCCAACTTGCTTACTTTAAGGTGCAATGGAACTTTTAGAAACTATTACCTTTCAGTTGAGGGGTAGGGCTGAGTTTTTTCATTATTAATCATTAAACTTAAAGTATCACAGTGTTTCACAGAGTAACACAGAGTTCCACGGTGTAATTCAGTAGTATCTGCGTCATCTGCGTACCATTCCAATTCGCGAACACATATTCCTGTCATTCCGAACTTGTCGAGGAATCTTATTAAAAAAGAGAAGAAGGCACAAAGGGATGCTTCGGCTAGCTCAGCATGACAATCATCTCATGAACCGATCAAAAGTAAGTATCACAAAGTTACACAGTGTAACACGGTGTTACACAGAATGGCATTCAAGAACAACGATACACGAACAACGAACAACGAACAACGCTTCCAGCCCCGTAGGGGCGAAACATTTGTAACCCCATGAAACCCCTTCATGTTTAGCGATGCACGCAATACATTTTCCAAAGAACAAAAGTGAAGTTTTGCATCGCAAAGGAAAAACATTGCAAAGAGTTATTTTCACGTTCTTTCTTGTCTTGATACAAGAAAGAACCAAAGAAAATCAAGGCTGAAAAGCCCGACCCGATGGGAGCC
>NZ_JBBFKU010000018.1:0-65155 GCF_037481895.1 Tenuifilum sp. | reverse complement strand
TTACCTTTAACCCTTTAATTCTTATTGTATTTTTGGGTAACCGCTCTTTGCGGTGCTATTCTGTTGCGATGCAAAGCTTCACCCTTGCTCTTTGGAAAAAGTATTGCGTGCATCGCTTAATATTTTGAATTCCACAATACCCAGGGTTAAAACCCTGGGCTAAGTAGATTTGTCTTTACATTGCTGGCGGTCGTTCTTCGTTGTTCTTGAATGCCTTGTCATTTACTCTGTGAAACACCGTGTTACATTGTGTAACTCTGTGATACTTGCTGTTGCTCGTTTTTCGTAAAACTATTGTCATGTTGAGCTCCGTCGAAGCATCTCAATTATGACCAAAGGTAGAGATCCTTCGCTACGCTCAGGATGACAAATAATCTTAACTAAACGACATTGAATCCAAATTAAAGACCAAGAAAATTTTGTAGTGTAGGAACGATTTTACTGATATCAAGTTTATCCTGAGCAAAAACGCGGGCATTCCGCCCAAGTTCATTACGCCTAACCGGGTTATTAATCAAAACGGAAAGCTTACAGGCAAACTCCGCTTCATCGGTAAATACAAAGCCATTAACACCGTCCGTAATAACATCGGCAACGCCTGGTATTCGTCGGGTTAGCACTGGCAGGCCTGCGGCCAATGCCTCGTTAACCGAGTTTGGAGGGAATCCCTCCGCATGCGATGCCACCAATAGGATATCGGACGAAAGGTAAAATTGGGTTGTATCGTTCTGTCGGCCCAGGAACCTAACCCTATCGCCTAATTTTTCTTCAACGTATTTTTTTAGATTTTTCATTACCACGTTATACCTGCTCATGGTATCCCATTCGGGGGCCTCGGTGCTGCCAATGTGCAACAGAAGAAAATCCTCATCAATTCTACTTAGCCAATCTGCAATTTCAGGAAAGCCTTTTCGTTCAATCAGATGTCCCACCATTAGTATTACAAACTTACCATCGGCAATTTTAAGTTTACCACGAAGTTCATGGCGAATCCCATTTTTATGATCGATGTAGTACTTTTTTAAATCAACACCCTGAACCGATTGCAAAATGTTAAAGTTACCAAAAAAGCTTTTCCATGAATTTGCAAATGCCGAGTTAAGGGCGTAGTAGCCGTAAAGCCTACCCAATAAATATCGGGTGTAGAACCGATGTGAGCTTCCGGCAATACTCTCGGCATCATCAAAACCCCATAGCGTAGAGCGGAAAACACAATCAACCCCTTTTAGGGTGGAGACTAAAGCAATGAGTTTATACCCGGGCATCGCCCCAAAAATCATCCATTTGGAACTATTATTACAATTGATGGTTAAGTATCGGAAAAGGCTTAACCTTAAGGCAAATCTTCCAATAATTGTACGGTACCAATAATTTATTCGGGATATCTCAACCCCATTCAATTTTTCATTCTTGGGTAGTTTTCCATTAGGGTTAAGGCAGATTAGCTTTACACAGTAGCCATTCTCATTGAGTTTTGATGCTACAAGCAGGGCATTACGACCATCGCCGGCCATCGCCGGGAACGTTTCGGCAGTAAAAATTAAAACCGCTGGGCTTTGAATGGGATTTGCCATTTTACCATTTATGGATACCTAAGGCAAATTTGGTTATTTTTGCGATATAAGAAAGCAGTAGGTATGATTTATATTGCAACCGTCCACTGGGAAACTGATAAATGGATCGACACTCAGCTCAAATATTTTAAAAGGAACATAAACCAGCCATATAGAGTTTTTGCGTTTCTGAGTGGCGATGCCTGTAAACATAAGGATAAATTCTACTTTGCCTGCTGCGAGCCCATTACCGAACATGCCATTAAGTTAAATCTTCTTGCCCGGTTTATTTCACTTCAAGCTAACGATGACGATGTCCTTATTTTTATTGATGGCGACGCCTTTCCCGTTAAACCTATAGATAGTTTCGTCACCTTAACGTTAAAACAGTACCCGCTTGCCGCCATAAGGCGAACTGAAAATATTGGTGATTTACAGCCGCACCCTTCGTTCTGTTTTACCACGGTAGGGTTCTGGAAATCAATTGAAGGCGACTGGAAGGAGGGTTACGAGTGGGAAACCACTGCTGGAATGCACCGAACGGATGTAGGGGGAAATCTCTTTAAAATTCTAATCGACCTAAAAATTGTCTGGCTACCACTTGAGCGCACCTCGCAGCTAACTGACCATGGATTAATGTTCGGCATTTACGCCGATTTGGTTTATCACCATGGTGCTGGTTTTAGGGAACCCTTGTCCATGTATGATAGGACTAAATCATTGGTGGGAATAGTTAAACCAAAGCTTATAGCAAAACTTCTCGATTTGCTGCTATGTAATGTTTCGGTTAAAAACCGGTTCAGGATACATAGATTGCTAGGTATTGGGGAGCGAATCAATTATCAAAACCAGCGTTTAAGCCAATCAATACATGAAAAGATAATAACAGATGAATTTTTCGTGTAGCTTTCCTTGACTTAACTCAAGTATTACTTTATATTGCCCACAAAATAGCATATGTTGAACATTAAACCTTACAGCCATGAATAAGGGTATACTTGAACTCATTGTAATAATGCTAATTGCATTACCAGTTATATTCACCAAATCAAAATGTGCATATTTCTTAAATCAAATTGTGCAAAAAAGATAATTTATCCACCCTAATAGATCAGCAAATGTATATCTTTTATCAACTCATCGTACTTACCATTGATGATTGCACTAATAGAACCATTGAATAATGGATCAATCGCTACTTTATTCCTCTTTGCCAATGCGCTTAGCTCAAAATGCTTATCACGTGATATGGCATCAAACACATTATACAGTACAATAGAATCCTGAAAATCAATTTTCATGCTATGCATCCTCCATGTTTGCGTAAGTACTCAGTTTCTTCAATTCGTTGTATGCTATATACTTTACAATCGTCTCAAGGCATACTGCATTTTCCGGAACCATATCATACGGTGTTACCATCGTTGGATATTCGGGAATTGGATTATAGCTTTTCATTCTTTCATCAACTAACTCCGTAATAGCTTCAGCAGTTAGCGCGCCGTACCGAATGTTTGGTAGCGATTCACTTATTACCAATTTGTTGATAAATGGGTCTGTTTCCGAATTACGTCTATCTTCCTCATTCCTATAGACGTAAATAATGGTATATCCTGTGAATACATCCACAGAGATTACCTTGTAATACTTTCCGGTTTCTAAGTCTTTTAGTGCCATGGTAAATTGTTTTTAAGGTCTATATCCTAATATATAAGCATCATAGTTTGAACCATCAAATACAAGTTCAAGCATAATTGTGTCCCCTGCACCAACCCCAAAATACACACCATCACCAGCATTATTATTACGTAATACTGGGTAAGAAGTAGAGGAATGGCCTGTTGTGGAATTACGACCATAAACTCTCGAGTTCACTGACCCAGTCTTACAAATAATCCTTATGGAAATTTGGAATTTATCTGAACTACTAAGGCCTAATGCTGACCGTATTGAGTATATATTTGGTAATACTGCGTAATACGATGATGATGAAAAAGACAGTAAATATGTCTTAGCAGAAAAATTTAAAACAACATGTGCACTTGAAATGGTTATAAGATTGTAATTGGTATCATGCGATAATCCAAGTAACCGAACATCTGTATCATCAATTTTAATACCATTCTTCCCGTTAGCACTCATTAATTTTGCATTGCCAATAAGGTCTAATAGGTAAGACGCAATACTGCTCAAATACAAATACTTACTGGCACTCCAATAACTTGCTATTCCATTATTTGCGATATATGTTCCAAACTTCTGTTGAGTATAAGAAAAGGTATTTTGTCCTATAGTTGAACTACCTATAAGTACCCCGCCGTAATCACGACCTCTAAAATAGTATTCATACAATATTTTGTATGTTCCTAACGAAATTCCATCCAGAGTTGCATTAATATAACTATTATATTCAGAGTAAGTTGTATTTCCAATTATTGTTTTAATAAGCGATAATTTATTTCCAGAACTATCGGTTAACCAAATACTTACATTGTAGTTAAAGTATAAAGCTATATAAATTTTGGTTTGAAAATTACAGTTTGCTCCATCAGGTATATAAAATTGATTGGTAGAAAAAACACTACCTGATGACTCCCACTCATCTTCAATTGGTGTGAATGTTGGAGAATGGTTTATACCTATTTCGTATGTTGCTCTTTGTGGGGTTATTAACGATGAAAGACTTGGCAATACGCTATTTGCAATATTAATTTTTTCCTCACCTGATGTTATAAATTTTATTAACTTCTGCAATGGGTCAATAATAAACTCATTATTGCTATCAATCCGTACAAACCTTTCGGAATCAATCTGCCAACCTGCAATATACCCCTTACTTGCATACATTGTACCATCCTGCTGTACCCTGAATGGAGCGACTGAACGACCGGTAAACGTATTCCCTGCCCAAATCCTAACCGAACTATCAGCGGAACCCTCTCCGGTTATTCCAGCTTTTACGGTGTAATCACCATCATTTCCCTGCCCGACCTGTATTGTTCCTGATGATACAAGACCGCCATCAATAATGGTTTTCAACGAACCGTAATCAAGACCCTGTGTTGGGTTAAGGTATAGCCATGCTATCTCCTCATCGGTAAGTGCCTTGTTGTAGAAACGCAACTCGTCTATATACCCATTGAATCGGTAAGAGGTTTCACTATTACCATCCGTACCAATTATAAATTTTGTTCCGCTTCCAAACTTTATGTCATCAAGTACTACGTCAACAATATTACCATTGATATACAGTTTTGAGTACCCATTGGCTCCAGTCTTCTGAACGAATGTTAGGTGATACCACCTATTCATTTCTATTTGATACGCGTATGAAGTTAGGCTTGCTGAATCTGATGTTCTTGTTACAATTGCTCTCGCATAATTAGTTGGCGTAGAATATACGATATCAACCCTTGGAGTATAAGGCATTGAAAATAGCCCACATGCAGTTTGACCGGAAGCAAACCCAGTAAACTTAAACCATAAGCTAATTGTTAGCTCAGGTATTCTGAAATAGTTAGAATCATCTATATACAGGTAACCATTGTTGGTGTCATTAATATCAAAGAATAAGCATTTACCCTTTATATCTGATGCCACCTGACTTATTGACCTTGTTCCATATTTGGTTAGTCCTTTCCCATTTCCGGAATCATCAAACAGCATACTCTTGTCAAAGGTGTAGAACGCCTTTAAGTTAGCGTCTGATGGCTTAACCGGAATGGTTGAAACCTTTGCAGCGGAAAGTAGTGAGTACACCGATGGCTCCTGCCCATTCATCTCATATATACCGACTCCATATATTTGTACTTTTGAATTAATAGTATAACTATATGCTCGAATTACTCTAACCGATATTGAGTTTACATTCGCATCGTACCATTTAAATTCTGCATAATTCGACTTGAATGATAATCTTTTTTTGGTTAATGGGTCATATATACCTGATAAACCAATACCCGAACCAGTGTAATCCTTACTGTGTACAATACCGGTAAGTAGTAACCACCTATTTTGTGGCAGCTTATAGTTATAAGCAGAACCTATAAAGTATGGATTGCTATCCATAGAACCGGTATTAAGGTTAATTACCTTATTCGATGTTGGTGTTAATCCATAATGAACTGTAACATTGCCTGCGTCAAGAATTTTTACCCATGCATAAAATATATATGATTTGTTCGGGTCAACTCTTACATACCTTGTAGTACTTATTCCACCACCCATACCGGCATCCGCAGCAGCTGTATTGCACTCCCATACCTTATCCATTGTGCCAAATGGAGTCTCTGCCAATACAATGGCATTCTCAGCAAAATCTCCCAATATTCCGGTAGCGAAATTAGTATAGGCTGCCGACGTAATCGGATAGTTGCATAGCTGTAGCTGTTGCCAATCAAGAAAGTTACCGCCATTCTTAGCGACCCTTCTGGCTTGTTCCGCAATCGCGTTAAGTAGGTTTTGCCGTTCAAGGTAGTAAGTATTGAATTTCGACCTGAACGTAGGCCCATCAATGGTACTATCCGTGTTTAGGTTTGATAGCAATGGTGTTATGTACGTATTAAGCGCGTCATAAGCATTGGTGTATGCAGTTGTACTAACATCGTAGTAGGGATACGCTTGGTCAAGTATCTTCTGCTTCTCATTGACAATATCGTCCCATTCGCGTTTTACGGCTTGCTTTTCGATTGGGCTTAAAATATTATCACTTGCTATATTAGTTAACTGCGTTAATGCATTATTGGCGTTGATTAACGCTGTATTCGCTGTATTTTGAGCATTGGTGGCAGCGGTTTGAGCACTATTAGCTGTCGTTTGTGCTGTATTAGCTGTTAATTGTGCTGTATCAGCCGTATCCTGAGCTGTAACTATTGCTTGTTCAATTTGGGCATCATCCATCCCTGACCGGAACACTATTTTGCCCTTAATTTCACCGGCATCAAGGTCAAAATATGTTTGCCCGTCCTGGCTCGTAATGCGACCAGTCTTTATTTCCTTCCCATTAATTGTGGTAGCTCCATATGTAAGGCTTATTTTACGGTAGCCATCCTGCACGCTATGGAGCACACCTATAAGGAAATAATAATAACCCGATTCGGCGTCCACCTTAAGCTGATCGGTACGATATTTAACCTGTGCATTACTGCCATTTAAATCACATTTAATATATATATAACGCGCATTGTTGTCGGGCACAACATAGTCGTATGCCTCCACCACCCATGTACGGATGCTATCCTCAATGGCGTAATGTGAGAGGGTTCCCATGGTGTTTGCTATGCGGTTAGCCACTCCGTTATATCCCGGCTGAAATACTACGCCATTCAGAACAAATTGTCCAGCCTTGCTGCCCACTGATAACATGGCTGTATTGATACTTAGCGGCCTTATATTCCCCGATTCGAAATAACCATCCTGGTCGAATACCATTTGCTGCAGCTCCAAGGCGTTGCGCCATGCGGTGCGGTACTTTGCCGGGTCGTGTAGCTGGTTAATCTTTACAACCTTTTCAATTGCGCTGGTGCGATCCAAAAGCTGGGTAGCTAAGCTAACCGTTACTTCATCCCCCAGTTCAAGGCTCATTTTGTAGGGTTCCAACAGGTCTCGTTTCACCGATACCACCCTGATGTCCCTATCTATGTTCAAATCAGTGTCCCTAACGCGTATAATATCTCCGGCATTCAGGTTGATGCACTCCTGCTTGGCAAATATGGGGTCGATCTCGACGCTGTAGCGCACCTTGGCGGATTTTTTTTCCGCCAACAGGGAGGTTGCCTGGGAGAGCAGCTCAGCCTCAGCGGCATCGATATAGGATTGGGGCATGTGTATATCGAGCAGCACGTACTGGTCTCCCACGTTGATCTTAAAAGCATCATCGGCTGATGGGTATTTATAGCCGCGCTCATCGGTGTAATACTTTATGGTAAAGGATTTTGAGGCATGGGAGTAGGCGGCGATTTCAAACTCATACCCGGCAAGGTTGCCCGAGATGAAGCTGACCTTTGCGGGGTTTCCGGGAATAAGGTATTTGGTTTGACCTTGGGCATCCGTTTCGTTCAAATCAAAATCCATGGTGCTATCCGTAAAGGCATTGGGTGCACCCACCTCAGTGATGACCCCTGTTCTGCGCGGGTAGATGTCCTCAAAAATTTTTGTCCCCTCGATTACGCCGTATGTGGCTATGGCATCGGCATCCTCAATGTACGAATCTGGGTTGTTGGGTAGCTTTAACCGCCGGGAAAAGTCCCTGTAGCCCGACGGGATGTTGCGATTGCCTCCGTAGACGAATAACCGCGTTACGATACCCGTATCGTTGACCATCAAGCGATCGAGCTTGTATAGGCCCTTCCCGGCACCATACTGTAACGAGAGGGATTTGATTGTACCGACTGTGCCAATTCTCAGTTCAATAACTGATCCAGCCCTAATTAACTCAAACTCGTAGCCGTAATCGCTACATACGCGCTGCAGCACCGCCAGCACGTTTTCATTGTTGATTATATGGTTGCGAGTATCGGTTTGGGGGCAATCGCCAAGTAGGTAGGCGCCGGAACCATACACGCGATTAAGGTTGGATATGGCAAGGCGGGCAATGTCCTCGAGGTTACCCATTAAACTGAAATCGCTTTCCACAGCCATACCCGTATTATCGTACAGCAGGAACTGGGCGTGGCGAAGGCGGTACATCTCGCCCTCGAGCTCCACCTCATAGGTGTACCCGTTCCCCTTTTCGAGCTTTGGCAGGCGATTGATGTAGTACCATGATCCCAGCAGCTCTGCCCTATCGCCCACCATGAAATCGATGGGGGTGTAGCTATGTACGGTAAGGGTGGCCACATCCTGGGACAGCAGCTTCTGGGTGACCTCACCCTTTACAATCGTAACGGTGTAGTGGCTCTGATTGCGACGAATTATAGTAAGTTCCATAGCACTACAAGGTTTTGTGATGCAGTAAGATTACCAATATCATTAACCATACCTACAATGCTTATATAGTAACGCCCGTCAGTGCTATACTCGTGCTCAATTTGCGATCCCGCACGCACTACATCGTAGGATCCATCGCCCCAATATACAGTAAACTGCTGATTGGGCTCATCAAAGGCTAATTGTATGTGGCGAGAGTTTTGAACATTATCGGCCTCAAATATGAACACCCGCTTAAGGGGTTCCGGCTCCAGAAGTTTTAAAGTAAACTGTCCCAGCTGCCTGGATGCATCCCATTTTGATTCCCGCTCAATCGCAATTCCATCGTTGGGGTACACATAGTAGAACAGGGGTTTCTGGCTATCGTAGTCAATCCTGAGCTCGCGGAGGTTGGGTTTAGCGAACAGGGTTGTTACCAACTCGTTGGTCCGGATTAGGAACTCCATCCTTGTTGATGCGCTTAAATGGCAATGTAGTTCGATGCTGCGGACATCGTATATAGGATTAGCCAGATCAACCAGTATTCCATGACGGTTTGGGTAACTGATGGTGAGGGCATTCTTTACTTTTGGTAGACCGAATAATCCCTTCGCTTGGCTAACGGTGATACCCAAGCTGGATAGATCGATGCTGTCGATGTAGTAGCGTATCATAGTCCCTTTCCTCTTGTGTCTGAATCAAGTTTTTTGCTTACCTCATCGAATTTTTGCTGTATTGCATTGTGCATGACTGTTAGCATACGTACCGTGTTAAGCGTGTTCTGGGCGGTTTGCGCCTGGTGAATAAGGGCCTGTCTTGCAACGCTGAGGTGCTCTGCAGAGTTAATGCGTAGGGCGTTGAACTGACCGGCAAGAATGGATGCCGTTTCCTCGCTCATCCCCTTGATGGCCCCGCTTAACGAGTTGGCATCGTCGGCCAGTTCGCCAAAGTTGATGCCTGTTATACTTTTAAGCTCTTCAAATGCCTTTGCGGCGCTGCCGGCAATGGTCAAGTAGGCCTCGCGCAACCTTGCTACCTCATCTGCGGTTAGCCCACCCTCCGATAGCTTTGCAAACTCCTTATACCACGCATCGAGAGGTCCTTTAAGGTACTGTATCTTTAGTGCATTGATCACTGCCTGTTTCATGATGTCCTCAAAGGTTTTGGCAAACTCCTCCGCGCTGTACACGCCATCGTCGAATGCCGCAGCGAGTGCATCTACAACACCCTCATAGGTATTACCGGTGAGTATCTCAGCCTGCTTAGCAGCAAGCGCCTCAGCTTGTCGGAGCAGCTCCTCGTACTGAGCCAGCTGCTCCTCCAGGGCCTTGGTATCGCCCCCAATGATACCATCGCCAATCAGCTTCCTAATTCTGGCTATCTCGTCGTAAACCTTTTTGATACTACCGTAGTCAGGTGCCTGCAGCGCTTCCCCCATCAGCTGGTAGAACGAGCTGAAATTGTACTCGCGGTATTTTTTTACCCGTTCTAGCGCATATATATGACCATTTTTAAACCAGCTCGACTCCCAGGTGTAGTAGCTGTTATTTTTGTCGTAGAGCTTCAGCTTCTCGGTGGCTTTTATGTACTCCGTTAAAGTATTTTTGAGCTGCTCTTCTGATTGTGCAAGACCAGCATATATATTGACACCACGTATTTTATCGAGAAGCTCGAGCTGCTTGGTAAGCAGGTCGTTAGCTTCGCGCAGCATCCGGTTGCTGGCTTCCTGCCTTTTTTGGGCTGCCTCCTGCTCCTTTCGGGCGCGCCGATCCTCAATATACTTATTAAGCTGTAATAGCGATGTGGCGAGCTGTATGCCGCCCTGTACGTAGTTACCGGCGGCAAGGCTGGCAAAGGCACTGGCAAGGTTAGAGGCCAGATCGACCGCAACGGCCAGCTCTTCGCTTAGGTACCCGGCAATCTCCCTGGCTTCTCCCAACCGGGCTGCCACATTACCAAACATATTCTCCAGTGCCTGAGCCCTGCGGTACTCGGCATCCCGCATCTCGGTTTCGAGCTTAACGCGCTCGGCCTCGTCCTTTGCCTGCTTGATACGATTCTTAAGTTGGGCAATCCTCTGATTGAGATGGTTAATAGCTATTAATGGTGCCCGAGCAATAAGTGCTTCCTCGGCATCGCTGAGCGCCCTAAGTGCATCAGCCTGTACCTGATCCGATAGGTTGCTATCCTGTATCGTCTCCCTAATTCGGTTGATACGGTCCCTGAGCATTTGGATTGTCATGCTTGTTATGCTATCGTACAGGTAACGGTAGCGCTCAACGTACCTGCCGTAGTGCCGGTCGAGCTCTTCGAGTTCTTGTTGGTGCATCCTGCGCAGCTCATCGAGGTTATCCTCTGTGGTCCTGTTATCGCCTTTCAGCATGGCCAATTTTTGCTGGTACTGGAACTCCAGTGCCATGCGCTTCTGCTGGTACGATTGGGTTTCGCTAAGCAACTCGTCGAGGTACTCGCGGCGCTTGTCGGGCTGCTCCTTTTCCTGGTCAATTTTATACTTTTCCAACTCTTTCCGCTTAGCCAATATTAGCTGGCGTAAGCGGTTCAGCTCCTTATGGTCGTTTATATCGGTTGCCTCCTTGTAGCGGCGCTCCAGCTCCGCAATCTCATCCTCGAGGTTTTTAATGGTACGCATGGCCACTTCAGCCTCAGCAGCTGATGAGGAGGTTAGCTTGAGCAGAGATACCTGGGAGCTTACAATCTCCTCATTAATGGCATCAATGGCCTTACGCGTTGCGCTCAGGGATTCCTCGGCACGCTTTTTCCGGTTCTCGAGCTGCTCTAGATCGGTGTACATGGCAGCCCTACCGGCCAATCCGGACTCACCGCCCGTTACAAGGCCCTCGCTGAGCGCCCTGTTCTGGCCCTCGTAGAGCTTTCGCCTCTTGTTAAGTTCCTGCTCCGCTGCGGCGAGCTCCCTTAACTGGTTGCGCTCGGTTTCGTAGAGAGCGGTGAGCTCCTTTTCAGCAGCCTGCATTTTTATCTTTATCTCGAGCTGCTTTATGTAGCTGGTAATGGCAGCCGTATTCTCGTTTATGAGTTTACCCTCTCTGCTCAGCTCGGCATTGTAGCCGGGCATTATTTCTTTAAGCTTTTTAATGGCATCGGTACGGTCTCGAATTGATAGCTTTTCGTTAGCTGCGGTTGATCGCAGCATTTCAATTTTGGCACGCTGCTCGGCAATGCCTTTTGTTACTTCATCGTTTATACGGGAGAGGGCCTCTTGCTCAATTTTTGCCTCATTGGCTCGGGTACTCATCAGCGCAAGCCCCGAAACAATGGCAGCAATACCAGCGGCAGCCCATGCATAGGGATTTTTGAGTATGGTGGCGTTAAGTATGCGCTGAGCCTTCTCAACTGTAACCAACCAGGTGTAGTGCAGCGATTCGGCTATGGTTAATCCATTTTTGGCTATCGCAGTGGCTGCCAACGCAGCGCGGTAAGTGCCATAGCTGATGGCTAATACCTTTAGCGCATCGATAACCCTTTGGTAGTTCTCTATCAGGTGGGTAATTGCGCTAATACCACCGGCCAACAGGCCCTCGTTGCTCTGGCCTATATCGTTAAGCATCCTATCCCAGGCATCGCCCAGGTTGCTAACCATACCGGTGAGCGACTTACTCTGCTTCTCCATGAGATTATAGAACATGCCGCCTTCATTGGTGAGCCGCTCAATTACTTGTCGTACGTCGTTAAACCCTACCTTACCGGATGATACCATCTCGGATATCCTGTTCTCGGCAACGCCAAACTGCTTGGCAAGCTCGGCTATCAATGGAATTCCCGCTTCGGTAAACTGCTTCAGGTCGTCTCCCATAAGGCGCCCCTTTGCCTTAACTTGACCGTACGCCATGATCAGCCTGCCAATGGGTACACCAACACCCGATGCAACATCGCCCAGGCGCTTCATGGTATCGATAACGGTATCCTGGCTCTCCTGGTAGGCGAGTAGCTGCTTAACCCCCTGGCTCACCTCCTGGAGCGAGAAGGGGGTTCTGGCTGCAACGGCAATTATTTGCTCCTGCAGCTTGGTGGCCTTTTCCTTGCTGCCGAGCATGGTCTCCAGTGCGATGCCCAACTGCTGGAACTCTCCACGCACCCTAACTATATCGCTCGTGAGGCTCTTAAGTGCGGTAATTGAAAAGTAGGTCCCAATTGCACCTGCCAGGGAGCGTAGCGCACGGTTGGTTTCATCAACAGATGATTGCGCTTGGGTAGCAATACCTTTAATCTCAGCTTTTATGCGCTGCGTTTCGTGGCTGATGTTTACCCCCTTAAGCACGAATTCAATATCAACGGGGCCCAATTTATCGCTCATAGCTTTAGAAATTTTCTGGCGTCGTCAAGGGTAACCAGATCCTTATTCTTCCTCTTTGTGATGTATCTAGGGGCATCGGCCATCATCAGCTGTAGGGTTGCCCAGCTGATACCCCAAAGTATATGATCAAAGCTCCAACCCGTTTGGGTGGCAATGCTCCATATCACCCCGAACGGGCTATGCAGGCCATCTACATGTCCTGTTAACTCCCGCTCTCTTTCTGGCTCAGAATCGTAGCCCTCATCACGTTCGTCTGGCTCACGAATCTGATAGTACTCAAAAAATCCTGTACGCCCGACAGCACAACTACTAAGGAGAACACCTCTGCCAGCCTGTCGGGGCTAATGCCCCAGGCTATTCGACGGGCTAGACTAACCGCATGGCGCTCAATGGCATGTCTGTTGTTAAGTAACGCTACGGCAATAAATTCCGCAACCCTATCGCCATGTTCGGCAACCACCCTGTATGCCTCCTGAATATTACCTTCGTCCAGCTTGTCGAAATCAACATCTATTCCTGATGCTATTCGGCTCATGGCAATAAGCGTACCCAGTTTTGGGCGGCGTAGTATGTAGCTTTTATGCCTTACGCCGACGATACGGTACCAAAAAGGGGCGGGGAGTTTAACCCTCACGCCCCTATCCAGTAGTACATCGGCAGCGCGCTGCTGTACTTCCGGTTCAACCATACGCTACACCTCCGAGATCATGATGGGCGATACCCCTGCCTTGGTGGGCGTGAGTATCTTCGCGGTGATGTCAACGAGTGCAACTCCGTTCTTGACGATCTTGGCGTTAAGCTTGGCCATGATCTTGGCCCTGGGGATCTCGAACTTCACCCCGCTCTTGCTCACCAGCTCAATCGACTTCTCGATCGATGGGGATGAGGTAGGGGCATTCCACACGTAGGGGCTCAGTTCGGTGCCTGACCCCGTTACCGTTCCGCCCAGCACCTTCACAAGCGTTTGCGGGTTGTAGTCCATGATCGACCACTTCAGGGTTCTAGCTCCCAGGGTCTCGATGCTCTCCACCGGGTCGTCGGATTCCTCGCATTCAATGTCAGTAACCTGTGGGTCTTCCTGGATAAGCTCGCAGCTGTCCTTATAGGTAGATCCCAGCGATGCCAGGGTAGTTCCCATTCCCCCATCGGTCGCAATTTCGCCTATTTTTAGGCTTGCCAGTCCAATGCTTCTCTTTTCTGCCATAATTCTATAATTTATTGGTTAGTGCTTTAATTACTTGAATAAATCTGTATCGTATTATTATGTATAGTAATGCAAGGGGTAACAGCACCAGTAATGTTACCTTGCCCGCTCGCATGTATAATTGTTGAAGGTATGTAAGCTTTTTATCCACATACCGGTATTCTACCCTTGACGTGGTTGTATTGCGATGCTCAAAGCGTTCCTGCCTGCTTGATTTAGCCTTAACGCTTACACTCTTACCGCGTTGCTCAAACTGTAACGATAGCAGTTTGCCTTGCAGCATGGTAACCTCTGAGAGGTACACCCTACCAAGGCTATCGCAGGTAATGTATGCTTGCAGCGATGCTGAATCAATGGCAACCACGGTGTCGCGAATTAATACCAGTGAGTCCTTTTTTTCCACCCGGATTTCATGGGTTGGCACAGCCTGACGGTTACAGGCCATTATTAGGGCTAGTAATAGTATACTAATCAATGCTTTCATTTCCAATATCTTTCTTTAGTTGATTTACAACCATTTCGGCATTATCGGCGTTAATCTTATCGAGTGCACGCAATATCTTATTATTGATAAGCCTTAGCTTACCCACCTCGCACTTCAAGGCCTTATTATCATCGCTTAGGCGTTGAACTTCCTTCTTGAGATCCTCGGCTAGCTCGCGCCATATCTTAATGGCATCTTCAATCACATCAAGTTCACTTGCCTTGGCCTCGGCTTCGGCCTTGCGGGCATCGGCAATGTTTTTTCGGCGGGCTAACAGCCATGTAACCGATGCGGTTATTATGTTAGATGCTAACGAGATGGCAACCTCAATCATGGCAGGTATATGTTCTTTGGTTCGATACCTACGCTTATGAGCCATTCGGGGACGTTGAACGATGGACAGGTTTTAGCGGGGTTAAATTGGTAATGGCCGGCCACCTTGATGTCGGGGAAACGCTTAACCATATCGCGCACATATGCCAGCATGGCTCCTTTTTGTGCAAGCGTTCGGGTGTCGCCACCCTTACCGCCAACATATACGATATGGCGGCTAATAGCATTAATACCTGCTACACCGTTTGTGATTTCCCAGGGGTCAACCCACTCATCATCGTTATTATTAACAAGCCGCTCCACCCTCCCGTCGAGGTGTATCATATCGGTATAGCCTACCTGCTTCCAACCGCGCTCAACAGTATGCCAGTAACGTATCATCTGCGAGGTTATAGGCCTGCCAGCCGGTGTATCGGTACAGTGTATTACCAGGTATTGGAGCTTCTGCCTCATCGTTATTGTTATTACCCGGGGCCGTGGCTAGCCCCGGGAAAGTGTTAGTACTAGGTGGTGGCTGCCTGAACAAGAGCAATTACACCCTTGGCATCGTTGCGGCGAATTCTTCCGCCTGCCCTTACCAGTGCGCTGTAGATACTGCCATAGTAGGTGGGATCCTTCTCGTTTTCAAAGAACTCGTGATCTCCCATTGCCCTGATTACCGAGTTTCGATGCCAAATTAGGCCGCCGGCATTGTAGCTGTCCTGAATGGTAGACCCTGGATCAACGGGCGCAGGGGTGGCATCGTTGGTGTATATGAGCACCGATGTGCGAGGAGCCAGGAAGGTGAAGCCAAAGAGCTGCCCCACAACACCCCTTGATGCATCGTAAGCCTGCGAGAAATCGCGGTACTGCGATGCGGTTAGCTCATCGGTGAACTGGTCGTACAGGTCGGCGTCAAGGGCGATGACCCTACCATCGGCTGGCACTCCCATACGGTCAAGCAGGAGCTTGGCCCTTTTAACATCGGCAACGGTTAGCTTCTTGCGGTTGCCGGTACCCACATGAGCCGCTACCGCATCTCCGGTTGTCCTGATAATGTTTTCTGCCGTAGCTGGTGCCCAGTAGCGGAACATCCACGTTCCAACAAGCTCGCTTAGCGCCTCGCTCTGCTCGCCAATCACACTGGCACGCTTGTCGTAGCTAAGCTCGTAATCATCCGCATTGGGGATGAGTATAGGATCGGTGGTGAACTCATCCAGCGCAAAGGTGATGTCTGCATCACCACGCTGTGTCACCGATGCAGGCAACGATGAGCGATTCCTTTTCACACTGGGTTTGGACCCGGCGTTAGGGATATGCACCACCTTGCCCTGGAGGACAAACTCATCGGCATTTACTGCAAAACCCAAATGGGGGTTGCTGTCAAATAGGTTGGCTACAATATCGTTGAGCCAAATCTCTTTCTGTATAGCCATTTCTTATACGGTTTTATTGGTTTTTACAACATTTACTAGCTTTTGGGTTGCCTGCCAAACTTTTCCTCGAATTTCTGGGCGTAGAGCTCGGGGTAATCCGCTTTGAGCTCACGGAGCTTGCCCTTTCGGTCGAGCTCATCCCAGGTCATGGAGGCGTACCTATCGGCCCTGCTACTGGCATCCTTTGTAAGTGTATCCCTAACGCTTTGGCGCTTGGGCAGAGCAAGTATAGCCTGCTCTGCAACCTCGTAGCTGGTGTCAAACATCATCTCCCAGGCCTGTCGGGCATCGGCATTGATTCGCCCTGTACGGATAGCCTCATCAATCAGCTTCGCTGAGCGTTCCTTGCGCTGCTGCCTCTCACGCTCGGCGTACTGGTTCACCTGCTGCTCCAGCTCAGCATTCCGTTTAAGAAGCTCCTGCACCCTATCTGCCATGGTGCGCTCATCGGCTTCGTCCGATAGATTGAGTAGTTTTGCGATTTCTTTCATACTATACGTTGGTTTTGGTGATTGCACAAGGTTAACGGGGCAGTTGCCATTGCCTGTATTCAGCTCAATGGGATTGCCGTCGTTATCATAGAATGCCAGCGAGATGGCATTATCGTTGGCTCCAATATCTACTAGGGATGCCTCCCTCAACCTCCACTTGGTTACGGTTTCACGGGTCTGCCCTGGCTTAAGGTTTTCGGGTGCGCTGCTGGTTTCCAATACGGTAATTCCAACTGATGCCATGCGGATTATGCCCTTGTCCACCTTTCGCGCTATTGCTGCAGCAAACTCATCATCGGTGTCAATAGCCGCATCGGCGAGTAGCTTGCCATTCTCAATCCGGATGTTATCCCATGTACCAATAGGGAGCACCTCATCGCGGGTGCCACGCCATGATCTGGAGTGCATCCAGAGCATTATGGGGTTACGTCGGAATTGTTCAATATCGGCGCCATCGAGCTTGAGCCAAAACCCATAAGCGTTGACACTCTCATCTGTAAGAAGAAATGTTTTGTTGGCCATTGGACTGTGGATTTTCGTAACAAATCTAAGCCTGTGTCATGGCAAATTGTGTAGGCAATATCTATGATAGGTAGTACTACGAGCTATTATAGGGCAATATACCTGCTATAATGGATCAAGCACACCTCTATGAGCCCTTGTTAATGGTAGATTTGTAGGAGCAATTAATCAGCGAGCATGAAGGCGGATCAACGTAAGGAATTGGCAAAGCTGCTGTATGTGAACGAGCAGCTAACACAACGCGAAATAGCCCAACGGGTTGGCGTTTCCGAGAAAACGTTCTCGCGCTGGGTTAATGAGGGGCAATGGCGTAAGCTGCGCCAGAGCTTACTGGTTACCAAGGAGGAGCAGCTCAGACGCATTTACGATCAGATAGATGAGCTTAATACTGCGATAGCATCGCGCGAGCCGGGTCAGCGCTATGCCAACACGAGGGATGCAGATACCCTGAGCAAGCTAACGTCGGCAGCCAAGAATCTTGAATCGGAGGCTAGCATCTCCGATATTGTGTCGGTGGCAAAGCGCTTTCTGAACTGGCTAAGACCCCTTGACATTGATAAGGCCAAGGAGCTATCATCGCTAATTGATGCATTTATTAAGGATCAACTTAAACGCTAGTGATGAAGTTCACCGACAGGCAGTCGCTACAGCAGTGGGAGGAGTACCGCCAGAACCTCATCCGGTCAACTGCAGTAGACGCAAACGAGTCAGAGGTCGATCGTGCTAGGCGGATAGCGAAGCTGGAAAAAAATCCAGAAATGTGGTTCGCCTACTACTTCCCAAACTACTACAAAAGCAAACCCGCAAAATTTCACATAGACGCTACCCGGAGGCTGCTAAACAATGATCGCTGGTACGAGGTGCGTGCATGGAGCCGTGAGCTTGCAAAATCAGCAAGGTCAATGTTCGAAGTTATCTACCTTGCCCTTACTGGTAAAATACGCAACGTGCTACTTGTTAGTAATAGCGAGGATAATGCCATCAGGTTGCTCACGCCATTTCGTTTAAACCTGGAAAGCAACCAGCGAATAATCAACGATTACGGCAACCAGCAAGCGGTTGGTCAATGGGAGGAGGGGGAATTTGTAACGCGTAACGGGGTATCGTTCCGCGCACTGGGAGCTGGACAATCGCCGCGCGGTACACGCAACGAGGAGAGCAGGGTAGACTTTATCTTGGTCGATGATATAGATACGGATGTAGAATGTCGAAACAAGCGAATAATTGACCAGAAGTGGCAGTGGGTGGAGCAGGCGCTTATGCCCACCGTATCCATAAGCAACAGTTATAGAATACTGTTCAACGGCAACATTATAGCAAAGGATTGCTGCATCACCAGAGCTATGAAAAAAGCCAACCATGTCGACGTGGTTAACATCCGCGACAAATATGGTAGGTCAACATGGCCGGAAAAGAACTCGGAATCAGATATCGATACTTTTCTAAGCATGGTTAGCTACTCATCCGCTCAAAAAGAATTTTTCAACAATCCCATCGTTGAGGGCTCGGTATTTAAGGAACTGATATGGGATAAGGTGCCTCCGCTGAGTAGGTTCCGCTACCTTGTCGCTTATGGCGATCCTTCGCCCAGCAATAATAAGCTGAGCCAAAGCAGCTATAAGTGCGTTGTTCTTGTGGGTGTGCTTGAGGGCACATTCTATATAATAAAATGCTTTTTGGACCATGTAACCAACTCTCAATTCATAGAATGGTTTTACGACATACATGATTACGTGGGTGGCTATACACATCTTTACTGTTTTATTGAAAGCAACTCGCTTCAATCTCCATTTTTTGAACAGGTGCTTTCTCCTTTATCGGTCGAGATAGGTAAGATACGTAAACACTTCCTTTTCATTTCGCCCGATGAGCGCAAAAAGCCCGATAAGTTTACAAGAATAGAGGGTACGCTGGAACCTTTAAATAGGGCAGGGAGGCTGGTATTCAATATAAATGAGCGCTCCAATCCCCACATGCAGCGGCTGGAGGAGCAGTTCAAAGCTGTTGAACCGCAGCTAGGCGCAAGTTTAGATGGCCCCGATGCGGTTGAGGGTGCGGTTTGGATTGCTAACACCAAACAGCTGTCGTCGGCTACCATTCGTATTGGAAAAAAAATTGTGAACCCAAAACGTTATTAAAATATGTTCATAACAAAGTCAGAGCTTAGTAGCCACATGCATATCGAAACGGTTGATGTAATCACCGGTAGCGATGATGCCATTGTTGATGCGGCCATAGATGCCGCTATCAGCGAGGCTAAGGGATACCTTACCGAATTTGACACGGAACATATATTTGGTGCTACCGGGGGCGACCGGCATCCCCTACTGGTGACATTCGTCAAGGATATTGCCGTTTGGCACCTTGTGGTCCTTAGCAACTACAATGCGGATATTGAGCTGCGCGAGAAGCGCTACAACAGGGCAATCGACTGGCTTAAATCTGTTCAGAAGGGTTTGGTGGTTCCCGACCTTCCTCGCCCCGCAGATGATGTGCCAAAAACAATAATTCATGGAAGTAATCCTAAACGAACCCAACACTTTTAGCTATGGCAACCCGAAAAGAAAGGAAACAGCTGGTGGTGAACTCCATCGTTATTAAGCCAAATAGCCGCGGCGTGCTCGACGTGGGGCAGTGGCGCATGGCGCTAAAGCAAGCCGATAGGGGGAAACGGGCTAAGCTGTACGACCTGTACGATGATATAATGCTCGATCCGGTGCTCGGCAACGCAATTGAAAAGCGCATTATGGCCATTACCAACGCCGATCTGGTTTTTAAGGGGAAAAACGAGCAGAGCGTTCCGGAGCTTGACGACCTTATTGACTCGCCCGCCTTTGAATACCTTCTCAAGGAGGTCATGCTCTCCATTTTCTACGGGAAATCTGTCATAGAGCTCGATTTTAGCAATGGATTCAATGCGTATAGCATACCCCGTCAGCATATAAACACCGTAAATGGTGTTATTACACCAAACCCGGGTGACACGACGGGCATCCCCTACACCAACGATGATTTCCTACTCGACGTGGGGCGTAACGATAACCTGGGGCTGCTCCTGAGGGCAGCACCGCTTGCCATTTACAAGCGTGGGGGCTTTGGCGACTGGAGCCAGTTTGTGGAGCTGTTCGGAATGCCCCGCCGCATAGGCAAGTACAGCAGCCACGACGAGGAGTCACGCAAGCTACTTGAAGAGGCCCTTGAGGCAGCCGGTAGCGCATCGTGGATGGTTATCCCGAAGGAAACTGAAGTGGAGACACACGAGGCATCAGCATCGCATTCAAGCTCATCCATCTACAACGAGTTTCGCCAGGCATGCAACGAGGAGCTGCTTATTACAATATTAGGTCAGACAATGACCACACAAAACGGCAGCTCACGTTCACAGAGCGAAACGCATAAGGAGGTGGAGGAGTCCATCAATAAGGCCGACCGCCGCTTTGTGCAGCGTGTGCTTAACACCCAGCTATTGCCTCGTCTGGCCAAACGTGGCTACCCGGTTGACGGTGGCTACTTCTACTTTGCCGAGGCTGGCGAGAGCCTAAGCCTCAAGGATCAGCTCGATATGGACGTGCGGCTGGTTAACGAGCTGGGGATAGCCCTCGACGATGACTACTTCTATGAGACTTACGGCAGGCCTAAGCCAAAATCGACCAAAAAACCTGTGGCTGGCGTAACGGATCAGGCCGACTCAACGGAGAACTGGTGGACGCGTTTGGTACGTTTTTTCGTGGGAGCCCCCGAAACGGGGGCAATTCACAACCGTCAAATCTGCCGGGATTGTGGTGGCACCCACCATATTAACCTTGCCGATATTGGCGAGTTTGATACCGATGCGCTTCTGCATCGTATAGCCAATGGTGATAGCCCTTATTTCGATGCGGAGCTCTTTCGCTACACCTCGGACGCCCTTATTCGGGCACTCCATGCTGGCTTTGCTACCCAAAACTTTGCCGATTTTGAGTACGGCTTTGAGCCAGACGCACTAAAAACGGCCATGGAAACCAACCTCTACCATTTTAGCGCCGCTAAAACGCTAAAGGAGGTGCAGGTTCTAAACCAGCTATTCAGGGATTCGTCTGGCTTTGATGATTTCCGCAAGCGTGCCGAAAGCGTTACAAACGTGTTTAACCGTACCTGGCTCAGAACCGAGTTCGATACGGCATATCATGTTGCCGAATCAAGCGCAACCTACTACCGTTTACTTGCTAATGTCGAATTATTTCCATTCTGGGAGTACCGTACCATTGGTGATGATAAGGTCAGGGAGGAACATGCCAGGTTACATGGTACAGTGTTCCCTGTCTTTGAGAGAGGGTCATCGGTATGGGATAATATCTACCCGCCAAATGGGTGGAACTGTCGTTGCTACGTAGTTCCCAGAATGAAGCATGAGGTAAGCAGAGAACAGATTGATGCGAGCCGCAAGCGCCTGAATGTATTTTTAAAATCAACAGAATGGCAGCGTAACGTTAAACAGGGGTTTGGCATTAACAGAGCAAAAGAAGGTTTAGTTTTCTCCGCCAATCAATCGTATATAAACAAATATTATGGTAATGAAAGCAAGTATCTAAATAAAATATATTACTTAGATTATGGACTTGAGCCAGCCGCCGGGATTGTTGCCACGCAAGCTAATGTATTAATGCCCTACAACGGTTCTGCTGTTGATTGGGCTAATATGCATCGGGTTAATACCTCAATTACCCTTTACGATTTTAGAAATCGTGCAGTAACTATTGAAGATGATAATTTCAATTTCCATACCACCAGGAAAAAATCGAATAGGACACTATTGCTTAATGCACTTGAGGAAGCGATAAAAACCCCTGATGAGGTCTGGATTAACGATTATAATGCAAGAGCAAACAAATTTGATAATTATATTCTAATAAAGTATTACAAGGATACCGTATTTGTAGCAGTAAGTCAGCTTATCGCCGGGAAATTAATGCTTAAATCATGGTTCACGTTGAATTCACTCGACCTGGAAAATATCTACAGACGGGGCCTGCTAATAAAAAAGTAGCACTTACGTGCTACTCTGGCGTATCGAGCTGGCTCGCGCTGGAGTATTCCTCAGGCACCGCTGCGGGCGCTACGCCTGCGTGGCATTGGCTTATCCGCGGCCAGCACTTAAAGCAAATATAATAAATAAAATGGCAACATTCAACGATTTATATAAATTTTTCGACCGGCTCGACCAGAATTTTTTACAGGTTGTGGTACCCCGCATTATTGCCGAAAAGGCAACGGAGTTCTACAAGCAGCGCTTCACGGTTAAGGCCGATGTAAATAATCGTCCCTGGCCACCGGCAAAGAATCCCCCTACCCGCGGATCGTTGCTGGTGCGCAGCGGCAACCTAATGGCGAGCGTTAGGCCCTCAAGGGTTACGCCACAACGTGTGGTTATATCGGCAGGTAGCCAGCAGGTACCCTATGCAGCTGTGCACAATGAGGGGGCTACCCTTACTGTGCCGGTAACCAGAGACATGCGCAAGTTCGCATGGGCCATGAAGTATAAAACCGGCGACGACCGCTGGAAAGGGCTTGCGCTAACAAAGAAAAGGTACCTGAGAATTAACATCCCCAAGCGGCAATTCATGGGACATTCAATAGTGCTAAGAAAGCTGCTTATCGATTCAATCAGGGCGGCCTATTCGAATTTCATCAAACATTAAATACAGTTTAAATAGCCATGAAAGAGCTTTACAACACCGTTTTGGCACGCCTGACCGACCGGGTTCCGGCGATACGTATGATAGATTTTGATATGGGGCAACTAGAGGCCTTGGCCAGCGACCTTAGGCCCGCCGTGGCGTTCCCATGCTGCCTTATAGACATGGAGCTGTCGTGCGAGGATAACGACCTTAACGGCCAGCTGGTTACCGCGCGGGTAATCCTGACGTTGGCATTTGAGCAGCCCCTGCCCACCGATAGCCTATCGCCGGCCATCAAGCGCAACCAGGCGCTACAACTATTCGATGTGATAGATCAGGTGCACGTTGCCATGCAGGGCTACTCAACGAACATGTTCTCGGCGTTCAGCCGGCGATCGCTCTCTCCCGATAGGCGATTTGCGGGCATACGGGTGTACAGCTGCGTATACGAGACCACCTTTACCGACGATGTGTAGCTACCAGGTATAAAATGGGTAGGCGCGCCTTAGGCGCGTAGCCGTAGGCCGACTCGCAAACAGCTCATCGACGAGTTGCTGGTTGGCGCGTAGCCTGTCCACCACCACTCGCTCGCACAAATCGAACTCCTCCGATAGCACCTTAAGGGTGTCGCTGTAGCTTAGCCCCCGGAGCTGGGCGTGGTAGTAGAACCGGTAGGCCAGCTTCTGGTCGCGCCGCTGCAGCAGGTCGGGGTTGCGCCCCTTCTGCCCGGTTCTGGTGTTCTGCTTGCTGCTAAAGTACTTCTGTAGGCTCATGTGCACAATATATGCGCTGTTTTTAAAAAAAAACTCCCCCGAAGGGGAGTTTTTTCAACACGGGCGGTTAATTATGGTATTTAATTACCTCGTGTATCTCAAGGGTATCGCGCCCGTGAAACGTCTTGATGGACTTATACCGGCTGAACACTTCAACGTGTACGCTGTCGCCAATCGCAATCAGGTCCAGCTGCCAGTCGGAGCTGTACTCGTTGTAAATGCCAAATCCGTTCCGAACGGTTACCGTGTCGCGCCATACGCCCTTGTTATCGCGGTAGCTCACCTTGTAGGTCTCCTGGTTGCCCGTAATGATTACCGAAAAGGTATGATTCCCCTCGTAGCAGGAGGTTAATACCAGGGCCATCAGCAAACTAATTAGTACTATTTTTTTCATTGCGTTTAAAATTTTACTGTTCAAATATAGTTAACTAAAATGGGATTTCATACAGCATCCCGTTATGAATTGCGTATAGGGTGCATCGCCTGCCCCTTTTCAGGCTTGTTTTAATGTAGAAGTTCAGGTCGTGACGTGTGGCTGCGTATATGGGTTTACGACCCGGAGAGGTTAACAGGTAGCCATCGCTGAGCCCCATAACGGAAAATGGGAGCATACGCCCCACGATGTACGTTCCTATTACCCCTAGCAGTACGATCAGGCATACCGCCAAGATGAGATTAATAACTGATATGTACTCCTCCATAGGTTAATGTGTTTAGGATTGCAATACCTTTTCATACATGTTTAGCTCTACCGGCTGCCCCTGTCGGATCATCTCGGCGAGCTTTATAATCTCTGCATCGCGCTGGTTTGTAGAGCGCTTTTTGGTGGCCAGCCAGGCCTCGTAGAGTATGCTGTTGCGAAGCATGATTTTTGATACCCGTTCCAGGTAACCGTTACGCTCGCGCAACGCATCGACTTCGCTTTGTAACGTGCTGCATTCAGCAGCGATACGTTTCGATTCGCTTTGATTCTGCTCCATAACGGCAAGCTTTCGGGTTGATTCAATTAGCTTCTGATGCGTATCGGCAAGGATACGCTCCGTTTCGTCAATCTTACGCGTAAGTTCGTTGTGCCTAACCTGCAGCTCCGTGTAGGACTGCTCGCGGCGGTGCAGCTTATCAATCAGCTCGTTGATACGCTGCTGCGCCTGCCGCTCAGCCTGGCTATCGTGCTGCTCCGCATTGATCTGACCGAGAGAGTACGTAATAAGACCGGTAAATAGAGCTAGGAACACTGTGAGCCAAAACCTTACGGGATTATCGAGCAGCTCATCGGCATAGCGTAAATTAAATCCACATAGCACGAGCGCCACATCGAACAGGGGGAAAACCACCTTGAGCCAGCCCCGCCTGCTGAGCCGCATGATGAGCACCGTTACCATGCTAAAGGCCACCGCACCGATAACCCCGAACAGCATATCGATAACGGCAAGCCCCTGCACCAGGTAGTGCAGGCTCTTGGAATTGATGTACGTAAGCTCCAGCACGAGTAGCGCCAACGCCCATCCCACGCCGTAGCGTTGCAGCAGCTTATCAATCATGGTGTACCTCCTCCAGCTCCTTACCCGATAGCAATCGGTATAGCTGATTTAAATCATCCAGGCTACATGCGCGGGTGGGCACCTCAATGCCATCGGCGATCAGCTCAATGCGGCTTGTTGTAAGGAACCATAGCCCATTGTCGTTAAATTGATAGGTATAGGTAACGGTAATGGTGCTAACACTATCAATTTGCATCTCAAAGCACACGTACCTTCGGGTAGCGTCCTCATCGATCTGTGTGCGCCTAAATCCGTAGCCCATGAGCGTTGCATCCTGTATGTAGAACCGTTCCATTGCTATTTAATTATGAGATTGCTAGTTAGTACGCCCATTAGTCCACCCAGCATGGCGCCGGTGGCGTATACTACTCGCTCAACATGGGTGCCCGCGCTTATACGACGGACGTTGAGCGTCCATAGATAGCTTATGCCGAATCCACAGGCCGCTATGCCCAACCAGGCAATACGGCTTATAAAATAGGTGTTAGCGCTCACCAGGAACACCTGTAAAAATGCTGTAACAAACAGCTTTAACAGGTTGCTGCGGGGTGCGGTAAGCATGCGTACGGGCTTGCTATTCTCCATTATAATACTGTCCAATGTCTTGTTCATGATTCATAATTTAGCCGGTAATCCGGTGGGCAAACATTATACAGCACTCATGCTAAGGGCCAGCCACTGCTTGCGCCCATACTCATCAACGTACCGCGCCTTTACGTAGGTGCTGGTGCGCGTGGGGCGGTAGGCGTCACGTATGAGCTCAACGGCCTCAATAAGCTCCGGGTCGCCTAGTTCGCTGGCCTTTTTGCTCAGGTCGAGTATCCGGTTGGCCTTTAGCACCCCGTCCTTGTTTGGCTTTAATAGGTCGCGTATTAACCCAACCAGCACTGCGCTCTCCTCATCCCTGGCCAACCTGGTAAGCCACTGGTTTACCTTTTGGATGCCCACCGATACGGTCTCATCCCAGCTATCGATGACGTTGTGCCCAATGATTATGCTCATACTGCCATCGCTTGTTGTAAATGTATGGCTCTCCTGCTCCAGCATCCTGTCTTCCGTGAGGCCAAACAGCTCCTTTTTCATGGCCAGTATGGCCTCAAAATCCCTAAACACCTTCAGCTTGGCATGCTCCAGCATGCTGCTTATATTCTGCAGCTCCCTAAAGGTTACCCTAACCTGGGCATCCTTTAGCTGCTCATAGGTCTCGCGCTCGCGGCGCTCCTTTTCCTTTTGGGCTTTTTCCTCTGCTTCCAGCTGCGCCTTTAATGTCCGGCGCTGCTCATCGGTTAGATTCTTAATGTCAAGTTCCATAGCTTTAAAAATTAGTGTTCTGCAACAATTCGTTTAACTCCTTTTCAAGTTCAATTACCTGTAGCTCAATGCTCTGTGTGTCCTGCCTGACGGCTTCATAGGTGCTGCGCATGCGGTTTTCTGGGTTCATAAGCCAGCCGTTGCGCCTTTCAATAAGGCGCTTCAGTGCCTGTATTTCCATTTCTACCACTGCCGGATTCCTTTTTTTCCTAAAGTTCATCATGGCATATTACTATATCTGGTTCGTATACTCTTGGGCGGTAGTGTGTACGGGTTCTCTTTACCCGTTGCTCTAGCGATATGCGTTTGATGAGCATCCGGTTGAGCTGGTCCTTCAGCTTTAGGTACTCCTCAAATGAGGTTACGGTTATCTCCATTTTATGCTTATGCAGCGCTATGCGGGTGTTCAGCTCATCGAGCTGGTACTCCAGACTATTCTTCTCCATACAGCTTAACATTAAATTGTTTATAAATGGCATTGCTTTTGGCATCCAGCAGCTTGAGTACACTGCTACGCGCCCTATTGTTAATCTCATCTATCCACGACTTGTCGAGGTAGGCAAGCACATGACGGGCCTCATCCACGGTCGCCGGATTGAGGTGCTTGAGGTGGTTGCGGATGTCGTCAACGCTCCCCAATTGATTAGCTAATGTTTTCATATTAGTTGAGCTTGGTTAGTTCAAATTCAATTTCGCTTACCAGGTATCTCACGCTTTCGGCGGTGCGATTACGCCTTAAGAACTCATAGTAGATCTCACGCAATCGGGATACCGGTATCTGGTTGATGCTATCGTAGCCGGCAGCCCTACAGGCAACCGCCTTAATGGTTGCGGCGCTTTCGGGGTAGTTGATGCGCCTGAGGTATGCTCCAATTACCGCCATAACCCGTTTGCGCCACCGGTCGGCATCCCCCTCCATACGGGCTATCAGGTCCAGCAGCTGGCTATCGGTTAGCTCCGCGCTGCTCTTCACCCCGTAGCTTTCCTGTATGGCCTTACGTTCATCGGGGCCTATGCCCAGCACCCGACACATGGCATGGTACTGGCGAAGTAGTTTGGCGTGTGTGTGTTGTTTTTTTGCTTTCATGGCTATGGTATTGTTGGTGTAACTTTTTCAGCGCCGGATTGCCAGATAATGTAGGGCTCACCCCCTCCGTAGCGGCTCACGGCGTAGGCCCTATATCCTTCAATGTATATCTTTACATTGGCGTCGTATCGCACGCTTCGGGCGGTTCGGCCGGCCGGCTCCTTCCCGTCAGCATGGCTGACGAACACGAATAACCTGGAGCGGAACTCATCGCGCAGCTGCTTGTACTCCCTGTAGTTCATACCGCAGTACTGCAGCGAATCGATGATGATAATGTTGGGCGCCTTGGGCCGCCGAAGCCGCTCCACCAGCTCGTCCATCGGTTCCTTATCGAGCAGCAGCAGGCGCTTAACCCCTACCAATCCATTAATGCGCACATTCCTTTTGAGCGATTCGCTGATGCCCTCCTCAAGTGAGTTGTAGGCTACCCTACCGAATCGGGTTAGATAGCCGGCCAGCTGCAGCGCAAAGCTGGTCTTGCCATTACCGCTGTTGCCCCATATCAGCCAGCTGCCGGCGCGCTCGGGCTGCCCCATAAGCGCCTGCCACTCGCCGTCGAACGGCATGGTGATCAGCCGCTTTGTATCAAGCTGCGTGGGGTTGTAGGCTCGTTTCATCAGGCTACCTGTTTAATTTTTTGTATCTCAATGTACAGGCGCGTAAGCGATCCCTGCGTTTTGTGATATAGCTCCTGCACGTTTACCAGGCCGTTAGCTTTGGCCACAATGGCTATTTGCCGGCGGCGGAATTCCTCCATGGCCTCCCTCCCCTCCGGGGTTACGCGCTGGTACCGCTCGCCAAAGCGCCTGAACAGCTCGGCGTAGCCCACTTTTTTGTTGTGCAGCTGCCGGTCGAACTTGGCGCGTAGCCCGTCGGCGCCCATCAGGTACCAGCCGCACAGGTACTCCGTGGCGTTCCATAGCGCCTTGAGTTCCAGGGTGGCCGAGTAGTCGAGGTCTCCCGCCTCATCCAGCACAATAAGGGGCTTCTCAATGCTGCGCAGATAATATACCAGGTCGGCATATACATCAGCGTACCTACCGGTGTACTCCACGCCAAACTCCCGGGCAATGGTTCTGATGAGCTTCTGCTTGCTCTTGGCCTGGCTGCAATCGATGTACACCGCATGGCGGTGCTGCCTTACATAGTGCCGCGCGGCAAAGGTTTTGCCAATGCCGGCAATGTCGCAGAGCATGGCGCTCAGGCTCCCGTTCTGGCACAGCTCCAGCTGGGCGGTAACAAACTCAAAGGTGGGTGTTATGGCGGCCACTATGGGGTGCGCATTGCCCAGGGCAACGTTGAGACGGCGGGCTATGCTCAGCCAGTTGGCATCGCTCAGCACCATCTCGGTTTCGCCCTTTAGCACCCGGCTAAGCTGCGCCGGGCTAATGCCAAGGGCAACCGCCATTTTTTTTGCCGATGGGTACTTGGACAGCTCGGCCCTTAGCCCATCGGTTATCTGCTGCTTTATGGTTGTGTTTAGCATAAGTTAAGAATTTAGTTAGACTTAAAGGCTATTTATGGCACGTGTTGCAACATCGTCGCTATTATCATCTATTTTGTCCCATTCGGGTTCAGCGGGTTCCACCTCAATGAGTTCCACCCTTATGTTGTCGGGGTCAACCTGTTGTTCGTCCTTTATCAGGGCCACCTTAACATATTTAGCAGCCAGCTGTTCTTTTTCTTTCTTAAAGAAGTGGCTCTGGCGCTTGGCCTGGTTGGTGCGTATGCGCTCGTCGTCGGGGGTACGCTCAGCTTTTGCCGTATTGTAACGCTCATAGGGTAATGCGCGTCCCAGGTAGGTTGCATCCTGGTACAGGTAGGCTTCGGCAATCGTTCCGTTGGCTTCGGGTAACCAGTAGGCCTGTACGCTGTAGTTACCCGGTTTCAGCAGCTTTAACGCATCGAAGCTCTCGATGTAGTAGTCGTTGTACTGCAGGCGTATGTAGTCGTTGTTGCGTATGCTGGTTTCGGTAACGTGGCCTATGTACCGCAGCACCTGCTCGCGCTGCATAAAGGCTTTGGGGTTAACGTTCTCCATGAGTACCTGCCAGCGGGTTTTTCCGGGATACCGCTTCTGGTTGCTGTGCAGGCTGTGGTTGTACTCGTGTATGTACTCCAGCGTGGTGGCAATGAGCTCATCCCTGGCCATCCGCGGCTGCTTCAAATCCTCGTCCTTGGCAATGTTCTTTACCTTGTAGGCATCGTGCTTGGCGTACCAACGTCCAATGGGCTGGTGCCGCTTCATGGTGCCGTGCTTGAGCATACGGATGTAGTTCTCGGCGTGCTTGTCGCGGCTTACCCCCGGCGTGCAGAAGGTCAGGTGCGGGAATAATCCCCTGAACTGCTCCTCCATGTCGCGTATCAGGTGGTTCTCCACCTGTGCCTCCAGCGGCCAGGGTAGCCCGTTAGAGGTAAGGTTGGCGTACATGCTGCGCAGGCAGTCGAGCACCATGGTACGATCGGGCGTGCGGCTATCGAATGCCCAGCCCACTATGGCCTCGCTGGCCACGTCAAAGGCGGTGTAGGCATTAAGCTTGTCGCCCTCGGTGGTGCGTATATTATGCTGCCAGTCGTCGAGCGTTACCATGCTGAGGCTGTACTCGGGCTTGCGGCGGCGGTTGAATGGGGTGGCCTGCGTGATGTGGTCAATCCTTGCCTTGCGCAGGCGGTCAACCACCAGTGCGTTATCGGGCTTGTTCAGCACGTTCCACACCGTGGCTTGGCTTATTATCAGGTAGTTGCCATTCCGGTCGCGGAAATCGTCGCGGTCGAACAGCTCACCCGTTTCGGCATCGGCAATCCTGAGCGTACCCGACAGGAACTGCAGGTAGTAGTCGTGCACCCACTCCCCAAAGGGTAAATTCTCCATGCAGTATATGGAAATGAGCAGGCGCTCAACCTTCTCGTTAACCTTACGGCTGTTACGGTTGCACCAGTTGCCGTGTACCAGCGCCTCGTAGCCGTTTTCCCTGTACTTCTGTACCAGCTCCTTGAGCCGGCGCGGGTTAAGGGGCAGGTCGTGGGGGTAGCGGCTGCGGTCGAGCTCGTCGATCAGGCCTGCCGCATGGGTATATAGCTCACCCTTGCGCATGCCCATGGCCCGGCGACGGGCTCGAGCATCGTTAAGGTAGCGTATCAGGGCGTTGAGTATGCAGGCCTCCGACAGGTACTTCACCCGGGCCTCCTCGCGCAGTGGGCGCCCATCGGGGAGCCTATAGGCGGTGTAGTAGCGAGCGGCATCGGCATCGGGCTTGATGTAGTCCTCCAGCGTGGCGCGCTGGGCCAACCGGGCTACATCGCCAAAATGCCTCTCAATTACAGCCCGCCTGTCGCCCCGCAGGGTGTTGTACTCAATGAGTGCCGGATGCCCTCCGCCACCCGGCCTTATAATGGTCAGGTAGCCACGCCTTTTGTCGTTCTCATATTGATTATAGGTGAGTCCAGACTGGAGCCACTCGTCAACCGATATACATAGTATGCCATTGTGGTACTGGGGCATAAGCTTTGTTTTAAAAAGCCGGTCTGTTCCCGGCTGTCAGGCGCAACTGGGCAGTGTTCCGTGCGCCGCGGCCATCCACCCGCCCTACTGTGCAGCGCCTGCCCATTCGCACCGCACAGCTCCCGGTTCGGGCATCCATCAAGGGTTGTTCCCGCAGCCCCATTCGATAGGGCAGCATCGCGCCAGTTGCGGGATATTTGCCATTGCCATGATGAGTCTGCTATGCATACCCATAGGGTTGTTAAGCTTTTGAAATTGTAGTTGATTGCGTTTTTAGTATCTCGGCCTCCATCCTATTGCTGATGCCCTTTCGGCGGCACTCCACCAACTTCTCAATGGCCTCAAGCACCATGGGGTGTAGGGTTCTATCGCCCTTGATCATGGCCCGAACCGTATGGTTGCTGTACCCCGTGGCACGGGCTATAATGGCCGCATCGCCGCGCTTTAGAAATCCTTTTAGCTGTTTTAATTTGACCTCTGTATTCATTTGTATTATCTTTGTTGTTGTCTGTGCAAATATACTTAATATATATTAAGCATGCAAGAAATTACTAAAAATAATTTTAGTATAAATCAAAGAATAATCCAATTTATTGATTATCTAGGGATTAGTAGATACAAGTTTTCTCGCGAAACTGGTATCTCCGAGGTCAACATACTTAATATATATAAAGGTAAAAATAAGCCAAGTATTGATTTTATAGAAAAAATACTTAATACATATAAAGCATTAAATGCTACTTGGCTGATAACTGGAGAAGGCCCAATGCTAAAGGATAGAGAATCCAACGGACATGTCGAAGCATCCGAGCACATAACAAGATTTCCCGTCAAAACTGATAGGCCTATGACCAGCGTACGTATACCCCTGTACAGCGTTGATGCCATTGCCGGTGTGGTTGAGGTGTACGAGCAAATATCAGACAATGATCCCATTGCGTACCTCGAGATACCCAACCTGCCCAAGTGCGACGGGGCCATATACGTGGTGGGCGATAGCATGTATCCGCTCCTTAAGAGTGGGGACATTATTATATATAAGGTACTGAACAACATCCAAAACATTCTTTGGGGCGAGATGTACCTTTTATCCATTGTTCAGGATGGTGATGCCTTCATTACTGTTAAGTACGTGAAACAATCGGCTACTACCGGGTGGGTCACCCTAATCAGCTACAATGAGCACCATCAGCCCAAGGATTTTCCAATTGAATCGATACGATTTGCAGCACACGTTAAGGCATCAGTTCGCATTAACTCCATGGGGTAACGATCCACACGCACACATTTTACATCCATACACCATATATTACACTGATATAGTGCATTTTATATACTATTACTTTATATGCGTTTACGGAATTATCCCCCCCTCTATTTTACTTTTTATCCGTTTTTTTTCCTATTTTCTGGAATTATCCCTCTTTTATCGCCCTTTTTTTTTCCCACTTTTGACCGCCCAGCTGACTGCCCAGCTGACCGCCCAGCTGCCCCCTAACCCATTTTTTTTCAATTTTCAACCCCATTTAAATGCAACAAAAAAACCCCTTTTAGAAAGGGGCTTAAAATGTCATCCATTCCTTATAATTTCTTGTATTTTAAAGAGCCAATGTTTAACCTTAATGTCGCTTTTTAGTGTTAATTTAACCGCATATATTAACCCAGTTTTAACCCATTTGGTACATTTTGTTTTAAGTGAGAATTTCGTATGTATCTAATTATCAGCCATGTGTATTTTCAAAAATTGTACATTTTATTTTGGGGGCCATACAGTGGGTATACTCACCATAAGGTACTTTTTCAAGAACTCCATACTCTTTTTAATGGGAGCAGCAACTGTTACTTGGGGAGTTCTAATTGATGTTATGGTTAACCTAAAGTACATCTATCCGGAAATTTTTCCTGCATACATAACTACACCTGTAGTTATTATTGTAGGTGTTTGGGTTATGTGGTACATTGCCCGTAAGGTTCGTAAACCTTTAGATCAGGCAATTGATGATATTCAAAGAATAAGTGAGGGTGATTTAACAGTTCAGGTTAACCCTGAGTTTGTTAAGCACGACGATGAACTGGGGAGGTTAAGTAAATCGGTAGGCAATCTTTCCGATAAGTTACGTGAGGTGATCGATGGCATTTCGCAGGCTGCAGGAGAGCTGGAATCATCGGCAAGCCAGTTGAGCATGAGTGCCACCAGCCTATCGGAGATTACCTCGGAGCAGGCCTCGTCGTTGGAGGAGATATCCAGCGCCATGGAGGAGATCCTGGCCAGTATACAGCAGAACTCGGAGAATGCCATTCAAACAGAGCGCATTGCCTCATCCACGTCAAAGAAGCTGGAGGAGGGTGTTGAGTCCACCAATGTGGCGCTGGACTCCATGAACGAGATAGCGCAGAAGATTGGAATCATCAATGATATTGCATTCCAAACCAACCTACTGGCGTTAAACGCAGCCGTTGAGGCTGCCCGTGCGGGTGAGCATGGGAAGGGCTTTGCCGTGGTGGCAGCCGAGGTAAGGCGCTTGGCCGAGCGTAGCCGTCAGGCAGCCAATGAGATTATCGCTGTATCGCAGCGGGGAGCGGAGATATCGGGCAAGGCCAAGGATATTATGAACCAGAACGTGCACGAGATAATACGAACCACTGATTTAATCAGGGAGATAACCGCAGCCACCCACGAGCAGCGCACTGGAACGGAGCAGGTGAACACCTCGGTGCAGGAACTTAACAACACCACCCAGCAGAACGCCTCGCTCTCGGAGGAAGTTGCAGCCAGCGCTGAGGAACTCAATGCCAGAGCTAAAGCACTTACCGATTTGATTGGGTATTTCCAGATAAAGAAGTAAAACTAATTTCATTCATCAATCAAAAACGACCATTCGTCAAAATAGTATTAATGGATTTTTAATAGAGAACAGCCGAAAATAAAGAGTTTAGCTGTATCTGCTATGTATTTAGTTGCCTTGTTTCTACATGTTAAGAATCATTCTAAATTAATGACATCACATTGATGCCAAAACAATTGTTCTGAATGTTTATAACCAATGGGCAAGTAATGCATACACAGGGTAAAATCTTTCATGTTTTTAATGGCTCATAAAACTTTATAATTAAGAATCAATGTTGTTTAGTTAAGGTTATTTGTCATATTACGCGCAAGCGAAACATTACGCTGTCGTTCTGAGTCCCGATTTATAGGGATATAGACTTCGCCGAAGCATCTCATTGCTCTTTTCTCTTCAATCCTTTGAAGAGATCCCTCGACTTTGCTCGGGATGACAAAAACCCTATCTTCCTTTCTGCTCCCTTGTCATGCTGAGCTAGCCGAAGCATCTCTTTACACTTTCATTCCCTCTATTAATGAAATTCCTCAACCAACAGGAATGCCATATGCAGTGGCATAAAAGCCAGACCCAAGAATGGGTCGGGGGTGGAACGTTGCGGAGGGCTTAGTAAGCGATACCAGATGAGTCACGCCGCAGGCGTGGCGAATAGTATCGCGTGGCAGTTCCACCCACGGGGCACCCATCGGGTCGGGCTTTTCAGCCTTGATTTTCTTTGGTTCTTTCTTGTATCAAGACAAGAAAGAACGTGAAACTCACTCTTTGTAATGTTTTTCCTTTGCGATGCAAAGCCTCACCCTTGTTCTTTGGCATATGCATTATGTGCATCGCAATACATGTGGGAGTAGCCATGGAGTTACAAATATTTCGCCCCTACGGGGCTGGAAGCGTTGCTCGTTGTTCGTGAAACTAATGTCATGCTGAGTTTGTCGAAGCATCTCTTTGTGTCTTCATCCCTTATTTAATGAGATTCCTCGACTAACTCGGAATGACAATGGAGTTATAAATACTTAGCCCCTACAGGGCTGGGATCGTTGTTCGTTGTTCGTAAATCGTTGAACGTGTAACTATTGTTATGTTGAGCTAAGCGAAACGTCTCATGGGGTTGATTAGAGATCCATTGCTGCGCTCAGGATGACAGGCATGTATATTTTTGTTAACTTAACGACATTGAATTAAGACCGAAGAATTAATATCAATTTATCAAAAAACAATTGACAAGTAATGTTTAAAAATATAACTTGTGTTCTTTAAACTTATAAACCAAAAACTATACAAAGATGAAATGTTTAAGAAAGGCAATGGTGGTACTACTGGTGCTATTAGGCTATGGAATTAACGCACAGGTACCCCAACGGATAGCCTATCAGGCAGTACTGCGGAATGCCGATGGAACCGTAATGGCAAACCAGCAGGTTGAGCTACAGGTTTTGCTGCATAGAACAACCGCCACCGGCGACGTTGTATACTCCGAGACCCATACCAAAACCACCACCAATCAGGGTTTGGTTTCCTTTGAGATTGGTGCAGGCACGGTTAACGCGGGCACTTTCAGCGGTATCAGCTGGAGCGATCCCATCTTCCTGGAGCTGAAGGTTAAAAAGCAGGGTCAACAGAGCTTTACTGACCTGGGGACAAGCCAGATTGTTGCTGTACCCTATGCCTTTCTGGCGGAAAAATCGTTGAACGCCAGCAACGGTATTTCCAGCCTGGGGCCATTGGGGAATACCGTATTTTCCAATGGAGTGGAATGGGCGCCCACCGCAAGGGTAAGCGTTCTGGACAGTACGGTAATAGTATCACCCGGAGAAGGACATGACCCCGACAAGCCGATTTTTGCGGTTACCAACTCGCAGGGTCAGGTTGTAATGGCGGTTTACGAAACCGGGGTACGATTTAATGTTGAGGGAAGCAGCGGCAAGGGGGCCAAGGGTGGATTTGCCGTGGGCGGACTAACCAACGGTAAAGCCCCAGTACCCACCTACTTCCAGCTGGAACCCTCCTATGCCCAGTTCCTGTTTGACCAGACAAATATCATAAAGGGAGCCAAGGGCGGCTTTGCCGTGGGTGGCCTAACCAATGGCAAGGGCGATACACTCACCTACATGACCATACACCCCGACAGCACAAGGTTCTTTATCGATGACAGCCCAGTGGTAAAGGGGGCCAAGGGAGGCTTTGCGGTTGGCGGTCTCACCAACGGGAAGTCGGGAACCAATGTTTACATGTCGTTACTACCCGACAGCATCCGGTTTGCCTTTGACGACAGCAACACCAAGGGAGCCAAGGGCGGCTTTGCTGTAGGGGGGTTAACAAACGCTAAGTCCAGCGCTGCGAATTACTTAGAGGTAACCCCGGATAGCACATACATTGTAAACACCATGGTATCGTACAGCGATATGGTGGTTGCAGGTAATGTGACAACCAATGTTGGATTGCCAGAGCCCCCGGTTGCCGATGCCGACGGTAATACCTACCAAACGGTTAAGATAGGCACGCAGGTATGGATGGCCGAAAACCTAAAAACCACCAAGTACTCCGATGGTACACCAATAGAACCTAGTAATATTTATGTATTGCCTACTCCTGATTCCACCACTGTCTTTGGAAACTACTATTCTGATGGCGCAATATTACTTAGCGGTAAAAATGTTTGCCCCGACGGTTGGCATGTACCAACAAAGCCTGAATGGGAGGCCATGTTTACTTTTGTATCGGGTGCTGAATGGGCAATTGATTCTTTAATAAATGGGAAAAAGCTAATTGAACCCCTTAGAGATGTATTTCCTGAAATTTTCAATTGGTATTATGATCTGCATGGTCCTCTTTCAGTTGTAATTGCAACCAATGAGACAGGATTTTCAGCCCGTGGTGCTGGAAGAGCTAGTTGGGATACATCTTGGTCTGCCACCGATGTTGGCGAGTATGCCTATTTTTGGGTAAATACAATACCAGGAAGCGTTCAGATTGTAACAATTGACAGTTATTCAGGAAATGTTTCAATTGGTGAAGGGTCTCCTGGTACAGCATACTCTGTTCGCTGCGTTAAGAATTAGTTTTTATGGTATTTGGGAAATACTTGCATATTTCCCAAATACCTATACTTTTGCGGGTAATCAACCCTGTTAACCATGGAAAAGAAGGTATTATACGTTGATGATGAGGTAATTAACCTTGAGCTATTTAAGATTAACTTCCGGAACGATTTTACCATACTTGTAGCCGATTCGGCTCAAAAGGGGCTCGATATCCTTAAGAACGAAAATATCAATGTGATTATATCGGATCTGAAAATGCCCCACATGAACGGCATTGATTTTATTGAGAGGATTAAACATGAGAATCCTGAAAAGGTTTGCATTCTTCTTACTGCTTTTATGGAATCGGAAGTCATGCTTAGGGCAATAAATGAGGAGTTGGTGTACCGCTACATCATGAAGCCCTGGAAGAAGGATGAGCTTCGTGAGATAATTGAGTCAGCTTTTAAAAGGTTTGAAAATAGTTGAGAAACTATATTTACTCGCAAGCTGTTAGTGTTACTGTAAACTCAGCCCCTTGATTTGGTGCTGAGTTTACTTTTATATCGCCATTTAATGACTTTATAATATTGTAGGTGATGTAAAGCCCCAAACCAGTTCCTTTACCAGCATCCTTAGTGGTGAAGAACGGGTCGAAGATCTTTTCCTGGATATCGCTTGGGATTCCTGCGCCAGTATCTTTTATACGAATGGTAACGTTGTTATCGGAGCTGGAGAACTGGCCGCTTATGTAAATTTTTCCTTCGCCCGGTATGGCATCAATGGCATTGGCTACCAAATTCATAACAACCTGATGTAGCTGGTTAGGGTAACATTTGACTTTGGGAAGGTCCTGGTCGTAGTGCTGAATAATCTCAATCCTATCCTTATAGTTACCCCGCAGCATGTTGAGCACATCGGCAATGGTTTCGGGTATTGAAACCGGAACGTACTCTTTACTATCGGACCGAACGAAGGCTTTTAGGCTCCTGATAATACCAGTAGTTCTCTCAATACCAATTTCAATATTCCGAAGCATTAGCTTTATGGAGCTGTAAAGTTCCTCTACCTGAATGCTATTATTGGTTTCAAGTTCATTGGTAATGTTTTGGGGCGAGTACTTTAGGGCATTTTCGCGGTATATGTTCAGGCTATTCCAAAGCTCATCGAGCAGCGATTCAATAGCCTGTTGGCTACCGCTAATGAAGTTAATGGGGTTGTTGATTTCATGCGCAATACCAGCGGTGAGCATACCAAGTGAGGCCATTTTTTCCTGCTGTACAAGTTGTTTTTGGGCATCTTCCAGTAAATGGATGGTTTGTTCTAACTCCTCGGTTTTAAGCAGTAGCTCTTCATTTGACTTTTGGAGCATTTTGTTTAGCTGGATTATCTGTTGGGTGCGTTCTTGAACAATTTCCTCCAGATGATCACGGTGTTGGGTTAACTCTTTCTCGTATTGCTTAAGCTTTGTTATGTCAGTAATTGATAGCAACACTCTGGAGTAATCGTGGGAGTATCCGGGTAGAACTATCCATTTTAAAACCACAAAAAGCTTCCTGCCTTCCTTTGTATTCCTTATACTTTCGTATTCGCTGAACTGCCTTCGTTCTATTAATGCTTTGTAAATTTCCCGAAGGGTCTCAAGCGATTCTTCGGAGTAGGTTCTTATGTAATTTTCAATAGCATCATCTTTACTTTCAAACCCAAGCAGCTTTAATGCTGCATTATTCACATTTACAACTTGTATGTACTTTAGGCCCTCACGTACTTTTGCAATGGAGAAACTACGATCAACTTCGTACATCGAATCCAGAGGAATTCCGATAGAAGTTACGAAGTTTAAAAGGAGCGACAGGTCAAGCTCAAGCATAGCTACAGGTGAATTTTCGAAAAGCCTTTGGTAGTGTTGCCGGCTTATGTTTAACTCGTTTGTTCTGATCTCTACCTGTTTTTCAAGTTTGATATTGAGTTTTCGTTTAATGCTGTAAGCCCAAAACGCAAATACCAGAGTAAATGAAATTCCTACAAGGGCAATAAGCATAATAAAGAATCGTCTTTGCTGCTTAAGAATGATACTCTCCTTTTCTGATATAACTATGTCCTGCTCCTCAATCTCCTTCTGTTTCTGGTCTAAAACTTTTTGGGTTTGAACAATTTGTTTGTTCAGTGAGTCCAGTTGGCTACGCGAGGAGTTTATCAATGCCACCTGTTTATTAATGGCAGTCTGTAGTTTTTGACTCTCTGCAACTTTTTCGGCAAGCTCCTTTGTTGCAATTAGGAGCAGGCTATCTTTTTGCTTAAGTGAAACACTTGCATTGGAATACTGCTTCTCAAGAACTGCAGTATTTTGATTTAATCTATTAACCCTTTCGTTTAGCGTTCTGATCTCGCTTTCGTATTCTGTTTTTTCTTGCTGGTAGCGGGTTAGGTCGGTTTGTAGTTGCTGCAGCTTTTTATTCTCTTCAATTAATTGGTGGTAGGTTTTTAGGTAAAGCTCTTTAATATCAATAAAGCTCCCACCAAGGGCAACAAGTTTTGGGCTGAGGGTAAATCCATTCTCTTCAAGGGTATGCCGGTTAATCTCGAATGACACATTTTGTTTTTCCTGGCTGAGAAAAAGGTTTACCATGGTAAGTAGCCGTTCAGTTCCTTCATCGGTAACAATGAGCACACCTTTACCAACTATTTGCTGGTAAATTGAGTTAACTAAAGGGCTGTAGCTGTGGCTTAGGTAAATAATTGAATACTCTGTTGGCATTCTTATTGGAAGCGTCGAAAGATTTACTCTTATGGGTTTCCCTTTAAGCTTATAGCTGGGTTCAACACTTCTGATTTCATTGAATATAAGTGTATCGCTGTCAACAATTAGTATTCCGAATTCTTTAATGTTCCTTTCGTTTGGCCATTCAATGTTACTGGCAATGTTAAGTATAAGGGCTGCTTTAATTTTATATTCAGGAATTTGTGATAAAGGTTTTACCTCATCAATTTTTGTTGACTTGTTATTTGTGAAATTTGCAAGATACTGTGCATGAACCGCACTATTGAATGCAAAAAGCAGTACAAGATATTTTGTAATGGTTGTTATGAAAGGCTTTAAGCGAACCATTGCAGTATCAAAATTTTTGGTAATATATGAAATGCCATTTACAAAGTCAAAACATATTTGCCAAAACTCATTTTTTTGGATGTAAAGAAATTGAACTATTTTTGTGAGTTACTGGAAATTCATTTGAAGCATTTATGACACAGGAGGAACTTTTCAAAAAGCTGATTGCACATAGCAAGGAGTATGGATTTGTATTCCCATCGAGTGAGATTTACGACGGGCTTAGCGCTGTTTACGATTACGGGCAGAACGGTGTTGAACTGAAGAATAACATACGCCGTTACTGGTGGGAGGCCATGACACGCCTGAACGAAAACATTGTTGGTATTGATGCGGCTATCTTTATGCACCCTACAACATGGGTGGCATCGGGGCATGTGGGCGCTTTCAATGACCCTCTTATCGACAACAAGGATAGTAAGAAACGTTACCGTGCCGATGTACTCATTGAGGAATGGATGGAAAAGCAGCGCGAAAAGATAGATAAAGAGGTTGAAAAAGCCCGCAAGCGTTTTGGCGATGCTTTTAATGAGGAGCTTTTCCGCCAAACCAACCCAAGGGTAGTTGAACTTTCCGAAAGTATTACCACCGTTAACCATAGGATGGTTGAGGCTCTGGAACAGAACAACCTGGCTGAGGTTAAAAAGATAATTGAGGATTGCGAGATAGTTTGCCCTATTTCCGGTACCCGCAACTGGACTGAGGTACGCCAGTTTAACCTGATGTTTGAAACCAAGCTAGGCTCGGTTAGCGATGAGGCAAACACAATCTACCTTAGGCCCGAAACCGCTCAGGGTATTTTTGTTAACTACATCAACGTTCAGAAAACCGGGCGTATGAAAATTCCTTTTGGAATTGCCCAGGTGGGAAAGGCTTTCCGCAACGAGATTGTTGCCCGGCAGTTTATATTCCGCATGCGTGAGTTTGAACAAATGGAAATGCAGTATTTTGTTCGCCCTGGCGAGGAAATGAAATGGTATGAGTTCTGGATGGAGAAACGCATGCGTTGGCATCGTGCCATGGGGTTTGGCGACAACAAGTACCGCTTCCATAAGCACGAGAAACTTGCCCATTATGCCAATGCCGCTTCCGATATCGAGTTTGAATTCCCATTCGGGTTTAAGGAGGTGGAGGGGATTCATTCCCGCACCGATTTCGATTTGGCTAACCACCAAAAGCACTCGGGTAAAAAGCTGCAGTACTTTGATCCCGACATCAACCAAAGCTATATTCCTTACGTAATTGAAACATCAATTGGCTTAGACCGTACTTTCCTGCTTGTTCTTTCGGCTGCTTATGCTGAGGAAAAAGTGGCTAAGGAGGATGGTACCAGCGATGAGCGCGTAGTGCTTCGCATACCGCCAGCCCTGGCTCCTGTTAAGCTTGCTGTATTCCCACTGGTTAAAAAGGATGGATTACCCGAAATGGCCCGCAAAATAATGGACGACCTAAAATTCGATTTTGCATGCCAGTACGAGGAAAAGGATACTATTGGCAAGCGTTACCGCCGCCACGATGCAATTGGTACTCCATTCTGTATCACCGTCGACCACCAAACGCTCGACGATGAAACGGTAACCATTCGCTACCGCGATACCATGGAGCAAGAGCGTGTTCCCGCATCGCGCCTGCGCGAGATAATGAACGATAAGGTTTCGCTAACTAACCTACTACGTCAAATATAAATAAAACACTTGCCGGCATGAATTCAAAATTTAGTAAGATAAAGCCTCATATAGTAGCCTTGCTGCTTTTCATGGCCATTCCGTTAGCTTATTTCTACCCGCAGTTACAGGGTAAAAGGCTGGCTCAGCACGATATTGCTATGTGGAAAGGCTCAGCGAAAGAAATTTTGGATTACAAGGCAAAAACAGGCGAGGAGTCGCTTTGGACAAACAGTATGTTTGGAGGAATGCCGGCATATCTCATTTCGGCTAACTACAAGGGAAACCTGCTAAAGCATGTCGATAGCTTCCTAAATGTGGTGGGACGGCCTGCCAGCTATATCTTCCTAACCATGTTAGGATTTTATATTCTACTTCTTGTTTTTGGGGTAAACCCGTGGCTTGCCATTGTGGGTTCAATTGCCTATGGCCTATCAACCTATTTCCTCATAGTTATTGGAGCAGGGCATAACGCTAAGATTCATGCCATAGCTTATGTTGCCCCAACAATTGCTGGAATGATTTTGGCTTTACGTGGACAGCTTTTTGCTGGTTTGGCAGTTTTTGGACTAGCTTTTGGACTCAATCTCAATGCAGGGCACCCGCAAATCACCTACTACGGTGCACTTGTAATGGCCTCTGTCTATCTCTACTATCTTGTTGAGGCATTTAAGGCTAAAGCCTTAAGGTTGTTTGCCAAAGCTACCGGGATTTTGCTTCTGGCAGCAGTTCTGGCTTTTGGCGCTAACTTTACCTACCTATGGTTCACTAACGATTATGGCAAGGATACAATCAGAGGCAAATCTGAGTTAACCCATGATAGGGATAATAGAACTTCGGGGCTGGACAAGGACTATGCAACCCAGTGGAGTTACGGAATAGCTGAAACTTTTAACCTGCTTATCCCTAATTTGATGGGCGGCTCAAGCACCATGGATGTTGGCGAAAAATCGGAAACATTCCGTTTTCTCAGGCAGAATGGTGTTCCCTATGGTCAAGCTAGTTCCATAGCACAAAACCTACCCACATACTGGGGCCCACAGCCATCAACCTCTGGTCCTGTTTACCTTGGTGCAATTGTAGTTTTTCTTTTTGTATTCGGGATGTTTATCCTTAAAGGGAGATTTAAGTGGTTTTTGTTTGGGGTTACTGTTCTGGCAATAATGCTCTCGTGGGGTAAAAATTTTAACTTTCTTACCGATTTATTCCTGAATTATTTCCCCTTTTACAACAAGTTCCGAACGGTATCGATGATACTGGTTATAGCTGAGTTAACCATTCCTTTGCTTGGAATACTTGCCCTTAAGGAAATAGTTGAAGGCAAGGTTACAAAGGACGATTTTTGGAAAGCATTTAAATGGTCAGTGGGATTGGTTGGAGGAATTTGCCTGCTGTTCCTGCTGCTTGGCAAGGGAATGTTATCCTTTAGCGGTTCAATTGACAATCAGCTGGGTTGGCCCAAGGAGATTGTTGAGGTAATGCGCAAGGATAGGCAAGCGCTGATGTGGAACGACGCTTTCCGCTCACTATTCTTTGTACTTGCCGGTGCAGTTACCGTTGCGCTTTACTACATGAAAAAGTTGAAGCCAACACTATTCTTTGCCTTGCTGGGCCTGCTCATTACTGTGGATTTGTGGGTAGTAAACAAGCGCTTTATGGATAACAAGAACTTTGAGTTACCCCAGCAGGTTGAAGCCCCCTTTACCCCAACCGATGCCGACAAGCAGATACTAGCCGATAACGATCCAAATTTCCGAGTGTTTAACCTTACCGTTAGCCCATTCAACGATGCATCCACATCCTATTTCCATAAATCAATTGGCGGATACCATGGAGCCAAGCTGCGTCGCTATCAGGATTTAATTGATTTTCATCTATCCAAGGGTAATATTGCTGTGTTTAACATGTTAAACACAAAGTATATTATACAACCCGGCAAGGAAGGTCCCGTTGCAGTTTACAACCCCGATGCACTTGGCCATGCATGGTTTGTGGATTCAGTTAAAGTTGTTAATAATGCCGATGAGGAGATTGAGGCCCTGAATGGCTTCAACCCAAAATCAATAGCAGTAGTCGATAAACGATTTGAGCAATACCTTAGAGGTTTTGAGCAGGGTAAATCGGGTCAGGGTAAGATTGAACTTACTGAATACCGTCCTAATAGGCTGAAGTACAGGAGCGATTCGCCAGTTTCTCAGCTAGCTGTTTTCTCCGAGATTTACTATCCCAAAGGTTGGCAAGCGTATCTCGATGGCAAACCAGCCGATCATTTCAGGGTAAATTACGTGTTAAGAGCCATGCAAATACCTGCTGGTAACCATGAAATTGAGTTTGTGTTTGACCCGCCTATGTGGAAGAAAGGAATGTATATCGATTTGGCTTCATCGTTGCTTTTAATACTTACCTTTGTTGGTTGGGTAAGCTTTAGTTTGTATAAAATATTTAAGGAGTAAATGGCTAATTCAGTAAACAGGGCAACTAAAGGGAGGTTGAGGAGTTCCTATATCTCATCAATAATAAGCATCTCCTTAGTGCTTTTCACCTTGGGTTTGCTCGGGGTTTTGGTTATTAGCGCAAAGAAACTTTCAGCGTACGTTAAGGAAAACATTGGGTTCGATATTTACCTGAACGAGGGAGTTTCCGATGCCGATGCCCTTTACCTGAAAAAGCAGCTCGATGCAAGTATCTACATAAAATCAACCCAGTACTACACACAGCAGGATGCCGCTAAAATGATGGCTAATGAGCTTGGCGAGGATTTTATTGCCTACCTGGGATACAACCCATTAAATGCATACATTGAGGCAAGGCTTAAAGCCGATTACGCCAATAACGATAGTATTGCACGTATTGAGGGGTGGTTAAAGCGTTTCCCCCAGGTAAAGGAGGTTGACTACCAGCGCTCACTCATCAATCTGGTTAACGATAATGTTAGCAGAATTAGCTTGGTGATACTGACTTTTGCAGGATTGATGCTTTTCATTTCCCTTGTGCTTATTAACAATACTATTAGGTTGTCCGTTTACTCCAAGCGATTTATCATTAACACCATGAAATTAGTTGGGGCAAGCTGGGGTTTTATACGACGACCTTTCCTGCTGAAAAGCATTTTACATGCCCTATACGCTTCCTTTATAGCCATTGCTTTGTTAATTGGATTGTTGTACGCCATTAACAAGGAGGTTGCCGATTTGCTTGCTATCCTCGATCCGCCAAGCATTGTGCTTGTATTTGCAGCAATTACTGCAATTGGAATAGTTATTAACTTTTTGGCAACCCTGATGGCAGTGAATAAATTTTTACGTTCAAGCACCGATGATCTTTACTATTAACCCGATAAAATTAACTGTTATGTCTGCAAAAAATACCCCCAAAAAGGAGATACAGGAAAAAGAGAATCTTTTTCCCTTAAGCTGGATGAACTATAAGCTGATGATAATTGGCTTTGCCATAATAGTTCTGGGTTTCATTCTCATGGCAGGCGGTGGATCAACTGACCCCAATGTGTTCAACCCCGACATTTTCAGCTTCCGACGTATTACGCTTGCCCCCGTTGTTGTGCTGTTTGGGTTCGCATTTGTGGGTTACGCCATAATGAAACGCGAGAAAAAGGATAGCTAAATTTTTATCATTAAAAAGTATTTGAAATGACCATTTTTGAGGCCATAATTATTGGCATTATACAGGGTTTAACCGAGTTCTTACCTGTTAGTAGTAGCGGACACATTGAACTATCAAAGGCTCTGCTTGGAGTTCAACTGGAAAACAACCTGGAGTTTAGCATTGCAGTTCATGTGGCTACGGTTTTAAGCACCCTGCTAGTTTTCCGTAAGGAGATAATCGATTTATTTTCTGGATTCTTCAGCTTCAAGCTGAACAGCCAAACCCATTACGTATTTAAGCTTCTAATATCAGCGGTTCCTGTTGGTATTGTAGGCGTTTTTTTCAAGGACCAAATTGAGACTCTTTTTGAGGGAAATTTATTGGTAGTGGGTTCCATGTTGCTTGCTACAGCCATTCTTCTTGCTTTAACCCGAGTAGTACAACCCAAAAACACAAAGCCAGTAGGATATTTCGACTCTGTTGTCATTGGTCTAGCCCAGGCTGTTGCCGTTATGCCCGGTTTAAGTCGTTCTGGCGCTACCATCTCTACCGGACTTTTACTTGGCAAGGACCGCGATGAGGTAGCTCGTTTTTCATTCCTTATGGTTATTATTCCCGTGCTTGGAGCTGCTTTTCTCGATATTATTAAAGGTGATATTTCAAACACCATTACTGCGCCCGTTGTTGCAGGATTTGTTGCTGCATTTGTATCGGGCTTTTTGGCCTGCTCATTCATGCTTCGCATTGTTCGGAAAGGGAATCTTTACTGGTTTGCACTTTACTGTGCACTGGTTGGAATAGTTGCACTGTTTTTAGCCTAGCCCATGGAGGTAAACCGTTTCGAGAGCATTAAGGAGGGTACCATATTACTTATCGATAAGCCATACGATTGGACTTCGTTCGATGTTGTGGGGAAGTTACGATCGTTGATTAAGAAATACACTGGCGACAAATCAACTAAAATTGGCCATGCAGGAACCCTTGACCCATTGGCTACGGGCCTATTGGTAATTTGTACCGGAAAAGCTACCAAAAGGGTTATGGAGCTTACGGCCGACAATAAGGAGTATATTGCTAAAATCAAGCTTGGCGAAACAACCCCCTCGTTCGACCTGGAGACCGATGTTGATGCTGTTTACCCCTTTGACCACGTGAATCGTGAGTTGGTTGAAACTGTTTTAAGGACATTTTCAGGATGGCAGTTGCAGGAACCCCCTGCGTTCTCAGCAAAATATGTCAACGGAAAACGTGCCTACGAGTATGCTCGTAAGGGTGTTGATCCTAAGCTTGAGCCGGTTCCAATCGAGATTCAGAGCATTGAGCTTATAGGTTTTGATTTACCGTTTCTAACTCTAAAAATAGTTTGTAGCAAGGGTACCTACATCAGAGCTTTAGCCCGCGATATTGGTAAGGCCCTAAGCACAGGAGCACATCTGGTTGAGTTACGACGTACGCGTAGTGGTATTTTCACAATTGAGCAGGCTTTATCAATTGCTGAGGTAGAAAAAAAACTTTCCGATTTGGGTAACCAAAGCTAAATATTGCCGTATAAGGTGCACATGCTCTAAAATAATAGATTATCTTTGCAAATTCCTATAAATTAAGGGTAAAACTGTTGACAACGCCTGGTGGCAAGTTATATCTTTGTGTAAATTGAAGTAAAACTATACATATGAAGCTATCGCAATTTAAGTACAATCTGCCAAAAGATTTAATTGCAAAATTTCCTGTTGAGAACAGGGATGAATCGAGGCTAATGGTGTTGAACAGGAAAACCGGGAAAATTGAACATCGGATTTTTAAGGATATTATTGAGTATCTGAACGAACACGACGTTTTAGTATTCAACAACACAAAGGTTTTTCCCGCACGCCTATACGGCAATAAGGAAAAGACTGGGGCTGAAATAGAGGTGTTCCTTCTCCGTGAGCTGAACCGGGAGCAAAGGCTATGGGATGTTTTAGTTGACCCTGCCCGTAAAATCCGAATAGGCAATAAGCTCTATTTTGGCGAAGATGATGTTCTGGTAGCTGAGGTTATTGACAATACCACCAGCCGTGGACGTACCCTGCGTTTCCTTTTCGATGGTTCCTATGAGGAGTTTAAGGAAACCCTTTACAGGTTAGGCGAGATGCCCGTTCCAAAGCATATCCTACAGCGCGAGGCTGTACCCGAAGATCGTGAGCGTTACCAAACCGTTTATGCCAAGCACGAGGGTGCAGTTGCAGCTCCCACCGCAGGTCTGCATTTCAGCAAGCATCTGCTCAAACGGCTTGAGATTAAAGGAATAAACTTTGCCGAGATTACCCTTCATGTTGGTTTAGGCAACTTCAGAACTGTTGATGTTGAGGATTTGACCAAGCACAAAATGGATTCGGAGCAGATTTGGATTAGCGACGATGCCGCCAACATCATTAACAAGGCCAAACGCGAGCAGCACAACGTTTGCGCAGTTGGTACAACCGTACTACGTACCCTTGAGAGCTCCGTGACAACCGATGGCTTCCTAAAGCCATACAGCGGATGGACTAACAAGTTTATCTTCCCGCCATACGAGGTTGCTGTACCAAACATGCTGGTTACAAACTTCCACTTGCCTTTATCAACCCTCCTAATGATGGTTTGTGCCTTTGGCGGGTACGATCAGGTTATGGATGCTTACAAGGTTGCCATTAAGGAGAAATACCGCTTTGGCACTTACGGCGATGCTATGCTGATCATTTAATTAAAATGAAAAATACTTAAATAAAAAGGCCCAGTTATCGGGCCTTTTTTATTTCGAAAGCCTTAAGGAACTACTTAATCTGCTTGTAAAAGTCGTTTCCTTTGTCATCAACCAGTATAAATGCCGGGAAATCAACCACCTCAATTCGGTACACCGCCTCCATTCCCAGTTCAGGGAACTCAATTAGTTCAACCTTTTTAATGTTTTCCTGGGCCAGTATGGCTGCAGGACCGCCAATGCTCCCGAGGTAGAAACCTCCATATTTCTTGCAGGCATCGGTTACAGCCTGGCTGCGGTTACCCTTGGCAATCATCACCAGGCTTGCACCCTGCGATTGGAATGTGTCAACATATGAATCCATTCGCCCTGCAGTAGTTGGACCAAACGAACCCGAGGGCATTCCCGCTGGTGTTTTTGCTGGACCAGCATAGTAAATAGGGTGATTTTTAACGTATTCGGGTAACCCCTCACCCTTATCTAAACGCTCTTTTAGCTTTGCATGGGCAATATCGCGGGCTACAATTATTGGCCCGGTGAGCGAAAGCCTTGTGCCTACAGGGTACTTGGTGAGTTCCGAAAGAATTGCTTGCATGGGTTGATTCAAATCGATTTCTACAGCATCGTTTTCTTCAGGCTTACGCCATTGTTCGGGGATATATTTGCCCGGATTCTTCTCCAGCTTTTCAATCCAAATCCCTTGGCTGTTAATTTTTGCCTTTATGTTTCTATCGGCAATACACGATACCCCTATTCCTACCGGACATGATGCGCCATGCCTGGGAAGGCGTATAATTCGAATGTCAAGGGCAAGGTATTTACCGCCAAACTGAGCACCAATTCCAATACTGTTGGTGGCTTTTAGAATTTTCTCTTCCAGCTCTTTATCCCTGAATGCTCTACCGTGAATGTTCCCGGAGGTTGGCAGATTATCGAGGTATTTTGCCGAAGCCAACTTTACTGTCTTCAGTGTATCCTCGGCCGATGTTCCTCCAATTACTATGGCAATATGGTAGGGTGGACAAGCGGCTGTACCCAAATTCTTAATTTTTTCAACTAAAAATGCTTCCAGCTTTTCGGGGTTCAAAAGCGCCTTGGTTTCCTGGAAAAGCATACTTTTATTGGCGGAACCTCCCCCTTTTGCTATAAAGAGGAACTCGTACTCATTGCCGAGAGTTGAGTAAATATCGATTTGGGCAGGTAGGTTTGTCCCCGAGTTCTTCTCGGTATACATGTCAAGGGGTACGGTTTGCGAGTAACGCAAATTTTCCTCGGTGTAGGTTTTGTAGATACCACGCGAAAGTGCCTCGTAGTCGTTGGCGCCAGTCCAAACCCTCTGCCCCTTTTTGGCAAACACAGTAGCAGTACCTGTATCCTGGCATAGCGGTAAAACCCCTTTGGCTGCAATCTCGGCGTTGCGGAGCAAGACCAATGCTACAAACTTATCGTTTTTACTGGCTTCCGGATCTTCCAGAATTGCAGCAATTTGCTTTACATGTTCAGCCCTGTAAAAGAAAGAGATGTCGTGCATTGCGATGCGGGCAAGAAATGCCAAACCCTCCGGGTCGACCTTTAATACCTCTTCGCTCTCAAACTTTGCTGATGAAACAAAATCCTTTGTTAGGAGATAGTATTCAGCATCATCCTTCTCCAAAGGAAATCTTTCCTGGTAAAAGAATTCCGGTGTTGCCATGGTATTTAGTTTTAGGTTGGTTACTGAAGCAGAAACACCTGGGTAACAAACACTTTGCCGTTTACTGACTGGTATACTCCAATTCCCGTTAGGTTGTAATTCCCCTCTATAATATCGCGCTGGCTAGTGCTGCTCATCCAGGCATCAAATAGTTCCTTGGGTTTGAGGTAATCATATCCAATAAGTTCTACCATTTTTGATGCTTTATATCGACGCATTAGCGATTTTATTGGATTGTCGAAACTCGGTGGGCCAATAGGAACTTTACCTGCAGCCATTTGCTGGGAGTACCCGAGTGCCTCGGTATGAATACCTTCGTCGTTTTTTATGGCAGGTAGCCCAAGACTCTTTCGGTGGTTATTTATCAGCTGTAAAAGTTCTGCCTCGTACTCTCTGGGTACAACCTTAGGTTTCTCGGCACTTTTTACAAATATCTGGGTATAAAAGTATGAGCCATTTGGGGCTTTGGCTATTCCTATTCCTGTAAGGTTAAAATCATCTTCAATATTTTTTCTATGGGGAGGACTAGCAAGCCAACCACTAACAATGTGTTTTGCATTAAATGGGCCATTTGCAATGTTTTCGGCTCCAGTAGTAATTTCCAGAAAACCGCTTAGCCGATTAAATCGCTCATCGAATCCCTTGTGGCTAAATGTTACCTTGCCCGATGCCATGTTCTGGGAATGAATGTATGCTTCTTTGCGAACATAATCGTTAAACACCAATTCCGATTTACCAATCGATTTCCTATGCTCGTTCACCATTTTAAGAATTTCATTCTCCATGCTTACCAAATCGGCATTTTGCGAAAATGCTGTTGGGGAGAATAATAGCGGTGTAAGTGCGGCTAAAATTAAATTTCCTAATTTCATGGCTATGAAAGTTTATAAAACTTTATCGATATTTTCTACAGGTATACCTATTACTGCTTTATATTTACCAATCACAACTGGGCGTTTTAAAAGCTTTGGATTTTGAGTAAGTATCTCAACCCATTCCTCCTCGTTAAAGTTTTTGGCTTTCAGAAATTTCTTGTAGTATTCCTCCTGTGTCCTTACCAGTTCAATGGGTTTTAGGTTTGATTTAAGCAGAATCTCTTTCACAATATCGCGGCTTAGGCCGGTGGACAAATAGTTTATTACCTCAAAATTGATATTTTTTGAGTTCAGGTACTCCAGCCCCTTCCGGCTGGTTGCGCATCGTGGATTATGTAACACTCTTATCATTGCCATTATAACATCCTGTAAGTTACTATTTATCAAATTTAAAAGCAAAATTACTTTCTAATTATCGCTACCTAATATACACCATTTATCAAAAACAATTACATTTAAAATCCGTTAGCATTAAACATTTCATGAACAAGCCGTACCATACGTTAGGTTTCCTTTTGTTGGTAGCAATTCTTTACACATTACTATCCATAATTGTGCCAGGTAGCACCTTTAGGGTAGATGATTTTTTGTTTCGTTTTCCAAAACCCTTTGAGCAATTAGCTGGTGACAATATAAAAAGAGCATCCAGCAAAACCGATTCCATTCAACCCGATGTAAATTCAAAAGTAGAGACAATAGCAGAAAAGTCAATCCCGGATTTGGATTCATTGTATGTAGAACCTGTAAAAGCGAGTATCGATTCAGTAGTAGCTCCCCCAAAAAGTATTGTTACAGCCGGAACCTTACACTTTGAAATGCCAAAGGGTATTAATGCGTTAGGTTCCTTTATTAGCGCTATATATAGGAATAGCGATGAAGTTACAACGGTGCGAGTTCTGCATTATGGCGATTCGCAAATTGAGGGCGATAGGATCACCAGCCAGTTGAGAGCTGCCCTTCAGGAAAAGTTTGGTGGTAAGGGTTTGGGTCTAATTCCAATTTGGAATACTGAGTATTTGCCGTACGGCTTTAGGGTTAGCTTATCAGAGCATGTAAATGTAAATTCAGCGGTTAATGCCAAACCAACAAAAAAGCCCGATTGTGTGCTTGGGTCAATTGCTGAGGTTGCCCCGTCGGAATCGTATCGCGAGATTGTTTCCATAAAGGTTAACTTTAAGCAAATCTTTAATACCTTAAGCATAGTTTCAGGCAACTCTGATTCTTCCTATGCATTTAAAATTATAGTTGATGGAACCGATACCCTAGAGACGCAGGTTGTGCCCTACAGCAAGGTGAAATTGGTAAAAGTAAACCTCCCCAGCCGTTTTGAGAGAATCTCAATTCATTTAAGGAATCCATCTACCGTTAAACTTTATGGCTTACTGGCCGAATCGGGCAGCGGTGTTAGTGTTTGCAATATTGCATTAAGAGGAACATCCGGTAACTTTTTTAACCATTTCGATTCAGAGGTTGCCTCGGAAATTTACAGAATACTAAATGTCCGATTGGTTATAATGCAGTTTGGAATCAATGTGGTTCCCTCGAACCTATCAAGCTATGCCTACTACCAAAAGCTTATGGAGCAACAAATAAAAGCAGTTAAGCGTTTTGCTCCACAAGCCGATATTTTAGTTGTTGGGGTTACCGATATGGCCAACCGGTTCGATGGCGAGCTGAAATCGAACCCAAGTGTTGAAAAAGTGCTGCAGGCGCAAAGATCTGCGGCTTTAGGTAATGGAACTTTGTTTTGGGATGGGTATTCCGCTATGGGTGGGGAAGGATCAATAATTGAATGGGTTAACTCTAAACCTCCCCTTGCAACAAAGGATTATACCCACTTTACAAATTATGGGGCTAAGCGCTTTGGCCAGAAAATGGCTAATGCATTGCTAATGGCCTTAGGTAATAATAATTTGAGTAATAATAACCAGACCACTGTTTTCCCCGATTCAGTAAGCTATGAATAGGTTAGTAATACATATAACCGGCATTGCCATTTTTTTAATCTTGACACTCTTGCCATATCAGGTAAGCCTACTGGTACAAACAAAATCACCTGCCATTTTATTGTTCAATCATTCCGCTAACACAATAAAAAATTTCTTTGGCCAAAAAATAGTAGTTAAACCCAGTAAGCCACTAACAATTGTTCATATTGGCGATTCACATGTGCAGGCTGGAATATTATCGAGAACAGTAAAAATGCTTCTTGCACGCGAGTTCCAAAGCCAGTATGTTTCGCCCGGATTGGTTTTCCCTTACTCAGTAATGTGTTCAAATAATCCTGTTGAGTACACCTCATATCATACTGGCCGATGGGAGTACCAAAAGGTAAACGGAGCCAATACTCCAGTTGATGCAGGTATTTTTGGGGTTTCAGCTAAAACCACCGATAGCCTTGCAACCCTATCGTTTAAAGTAAAGCCTAACGCCCTCTTCAAAACACAGGTAAACCGGGTAAGTGTATTCTACCAATCTGCTTCACCCTACTTGACTCCTATTCTGGTTGAACCCAAAAATGTAAATCCTATTTTACATGAAAATATTGCTGAGTTTGAACTTGAGAGTGAAGTTGATAGTGTTGTAATAGGGTTTAGGGCAAAAAATGATTTTGAGTGTATAGTTTATGGTGTGAATCTTTGGAACACAAAATCGAAATTCTCTCTAAGTTCTGTAGGTTTAAATGGTGCAACCGTCCACGGATTTTCATTGGCAAAACAATTGCTCCCCAATATCAAATTGGTTAAACCCGATATAGTAATAGTTTCGCTTGGTACCAATGATGCATATTCAAACTTATTCGATAGTCTCAATTTCGCACGTGATCAGGAAAATTTAATTAACACAATAAAAAGCGCTTTACCTAACCCATTGATAATTTTTACCACGCCAAACGATCATCTTTTAAATCGTAAGTACATGAACATCAGGGTGCAGGTGGCGTCCAATGTTATTAAAGAGATTTCAACCAAACATAAACTTCCGGTGTGGGATTTCTATAGCCTTATGGGTGGCAAGGGAAGCATTCAGGGATGGATTAGGTATGGTCTTGCTGCCCCCGATGGGGTTCATCTTACAGCAAAAGGGTATCAGCTCCAAGGCGAGTTGTTTTACCATGCGCTGTATAATTCAGGTTTTATTGAGTAGCCAATTGTTATGATCAATATTAAGGAAATAGTTCTGAACTTTCTTCACTACACCGAGGGTGACTCCCTGATGTTCACCCAGCTTTCCTTTTGGGTTTTCTTTGGCTTTTTGCTGGCTGGTTACACGTTTGTTTACAACCGTCCAATTATCCGAAGTGCTTACCTTTTGGTATTTAGCCTTTTCTTCTACTTTAAATCAAGCGGGTTATTTTTCTCACTTCTTCTGTTTTCAACGTTGGTCGATTACTCAATTGGATTAGCAATAGCTAAATCGGGTAGCAAAATAAACAGAAAGCTGCTTGTAGCCTTAAGTATTTTGGTAAACCTATTAGTATTGTCGTACTTTAAGTACGCATACTTTATTGTTGATTTGCTTAATAACCTTGTAGGTGTTAACCTAACAGTTGTTAATCATCTTGCCCTTTGGGGCAACGCCCTCCTTAATACTAAATTTGACACTACCACCATTGTGCTTCCTGTTGGAATTTCATTCTATACCTTTCAAACCATAAGCTATACGGTTGATGTTTACCGGGGGAAAGTCGCCCCGGTCAGAAACATTATTGATTTTGCGTTTTACGTTTCGTTTTTCCCTCAGCTGGTTGCAGGCCCAATTGTGCGTGCTGCAGAGTTTATTCCGCAAATTTACCGGCGATATGAATTAAGCAAAAACGAGTTTGGCCATGCTCTTTTTCTAGTTCTTGCCGGGTTGGTAAAAAAAATAGTAATTTCCGATTACCTGTCGGTAAACTTTGTCGATAGGGTTTTTAGTAATCCCCTCGGCTATACTGGTTTTGAAAACCTGCTGGCCACCTATGGCTATGCCATGCAGATTTATTGCGATTTTTCAGGCTACACCGATATTGCAATAGGAGTAGCCCTTTTGCTTGGCTTTAAGCTTCCTATCAATTTTAACTCTCCCTACAAAGCAACCAGCTTAACCGATTTCTGGCACCGGTGGCATATATCGCTATCGTCGTGGTTGAGGGATTACCTTTACATTCCCTTAGGAGGAAACCGAAAGGGAAGGATAAGAACATACATAAACCTATTAATAACCATGCTTCTTGGAGGTTTATGGCATGGCGCACATCTGAAATTTGTTGTTTGGGGTGGAATTCATGGGGTTGGATTGGCAATTGAAAAGTTGCTATCCAACTTAAGATTAGTAAACATTAGTAGCGAGAAACATTCAACCCGATTGGTCTGGGGCATTATCACCTTTAATGTGGTTTGCTTGTCGTGGATTTTTTTCAGGGCAAACGATTTTAATGCGGCAACCGATATGCTAAGCCAAATATTTACCAATTTCGGTATAAAAACTGCCCCGGATGTTGCGCTGGCCTTTTCCGATGTATTCCTGGTTCTTGCGTTGGGCTTTATTGTCCACTTATTGCCCTATAATGCTAAGGAGTATCTGCGGGGTCGGTTTATTGCTATGCCTTTGATTTTAAAGCTTTTTGCAGCTCTGTTGGTAGTAGTTGTTCTCATTCAATTTCAAACCATGGAGCTTAAACCGTTTATCTATTTCCGGTTCTAAAATAAAAAAGCCCCTTATTCAGGGGCTTTGGTTGACCTACCAGGACTCGAACCTAGACTAACAGAACCAAAATCTGCTGTGCTACCATTACACCATAGGTCAATCCTATCGCTTTTTTAAAGCAGTGCAAAATTAATACTAATGTAGTAAACCTCAAAATTTTTTTTAAAAATTTATTTACCTCGCTATACGCAAACCGTTTGCGGTCATAATCCATGTTTTCCCAACCATTTCATCGGGCCAGTAGTTGCTGTAGGGTTGATATTCTTCAAGGATATCGGTTAGCGTTTCGTCAAGGTAAACACCGTATCCTTCAGGCAAATACAGCTTAATGGTTACGCTCTGGTTTTTCCACTTTGTTTTTTCAGGGATAATGTATAGCGGATCCAGAATGGCCAGGGTATCGTTTAATGTTAAGGAGTAAATAATGTCCTTTGCATTATCTGCTGCTGTATAGCTGTTAACCCCTCTTGCTTTGCGTATTACCTCAAATCTTGGCTTCGCTTCAAAGCTCTTGTCAATAATTAGAGTGGGTGAGCCTGCAAGCTGATGTTTCCCTTTTAGTGTAACTATTTTCCAATCGAAAAATTGAACCTTTTCCTCTATCGATGATGTACTATCGGTCAAGTAGTTGTATGATTTACACAGTACAATCTTGGAGTTGCTATTTACTGGCGAAACTTCCAATTCTTTTACCACTTTTTCGCTAACAGAAAGGCCTCGCATCTGGAAGAAAAATGTGAGTGAAAGGGTTACAACAGCAGCGGCCCAAATTACTGTAGCAATAATGCCTATTGTGCCATCTTTAGCCCTGAACCTGAAAAGAATGCGTATTCCAGCATAAATTAATGCAACAATTGGTATGGCTAGGGTTAAAAATAGTGGGATAGTAATCCAGTAGCTACTACTAATATCAAGAACCGATGCAATAATTTCATTGAGTGTCATTCCAACGCCACCAATAACTCCGGAAAAATCAGGACTATACGATGCAAAGAACACAGCGCCAACAAGTGCTATAAAAATAAGTAGCATGCTAACGATTAAAAGAACTCCTATGGTAATAGAAATTACTTTAACAATAACAAGCATGGCTTTTAACAGGTAGAGCATAACCTGTCCGAAAAGGTTTATTAATTTATTAACAGTGTTACCTGCCTTTGAATTTTTTAGATTATCACTTGCATTGCTAATCTCTTTTCGAACACGCCTGCCAATTTCATCAATGTTCTCGGTATCGCCCATCATTTCCATTTTTTGGAATGGGGTCTTTGCTTTTGGCATTGCAATCCATAGTAGAATGTAAAGTAGCAAGCCAAATCCTTTTAGGAATAAAAGAGCAAAAAATAAAATCCTAAAAACTAGGGGGTCGACCCTGAAGTAAGCTGCCAGTCCACCGCAAACGCCAGCAATTATTGAATCGTCGGGGTTACGATATAAACGTTTTGGACGGTACTGTTTATTACTGGTTGAGTCGTTATTTTCACCAATATCTTCAGGTTTACCTATTTGCTCAATTATTGGCGTTACCATATCATTGGTAACCACTTGACCTAAGGTAATTTTCTCGGAAAGCAATTCTGCTATTCGGAATTCAATATCGTTCACAGTTTCCTGGGCTACCTTATCGTTGCCAAGTTTTACCTTAACCGTGTTAAGGTACTCCTGGAGCGTATTGTATGCATTTTCTTCCAGTGTGAATGAGTAGCCTCCAATACTTACATTTACAGTTGTATTCATTTGTTTTTTATTAATGGTAAAAATGGTAATAGTACCTAAAAATTAATCATTTTTCTGATTGCGAATAGCGCTAACCATTTCAACCAGTTCATCCCAGCTATTTAGCAGTTCAGCAAGATACTCTTTGCCTTCTTCGGTTAGCGAATAGTACTTCCTTGGAGGGCCTTGCGGCGACTCTTCCCATCGATAGGTGAGCAAACCAGCATTTTTTTGCCGAGTAAGTAGGGGGTAAATAGTACCTTCAACTACTATCATTTTAGCCTGTTTTAGCTGGTTTATAAGGTCGTTTGCGTAAGCATCTCCTCTCGATAGTACTGTTAAAACACATAGCTCAAGTACGCCCTTTCGCATTTGTGCTTTAGCATTCTCTATTTCCTGATTCATGGCTTCAACTTAGGGTTTTTGTTATGTTGTGCATATTTTCTGATTCAACCCATTCTTTGCTGTAAAAAATGGGTTACATATTGTTAACATTTATTTTTTCACCCTTCATCTCAAGTTTTTGTGTTGGGGTAATGGCGGGTGGAACAACTACCCAAAAAACAATGTAGATTAGTACGCCTAGGCCTCCCCAAAGGGTTAGCAGGAAAAATACCAAACGAAAAAGAACGGGATCAACTTTCCAGTAGTGTCCCATACCCGTGCATATCCCCCCTAAAATTCTATCGTCCACATCGCGGTAAAGTTTTGGGTACACCCTGTCATTTTCGGAAGGCGCCTTAGTGTTTGTGGGGTCAAAGTCGTTAATGTTCCCCATTAAGTGAACTACCCGATTAACCTCTTCAAGGTTTACCACTTGCCCTGGAACCTTTATGAACTCATCGAAGTGTTCGGCAATCCTACTTTCAATATCGCCAACTATTTCCTTTTTGTTTGGGTCGTTTGCAAAGTGAGCCTCCAGACCCTTAAGATATCTATCTAGGGCATAGTAGGCATCATCTTCAAGCATATAGGCTTTACCGTTTAAACTCACTGAAATTGTACGTTTCATAGCTCATGCTGTTTGGTTTGACTTTTTATTTGTTGCAATGCAATAACTAGTATTTATTTATTACAAATATAAGCGATAAAACAATACTATGCAATACATAGTAGTATATTTAACATGGTTTAACATTGCAGTCATTTTGTAGAACCTTAAGCTTTCTTTTTAAATGTTTATCTTTATAATTCATAGTTGAGCTATGTTCTTTATTCTGTGTTTTAGCAATTTCAGCGGGCGAGGATATGTAAAATTCAACTTATTCATTAAAATAAATCTGTCATGAAAGGTGTGCTTACAAAAATGGGGTTCACTAATACTGGCAATGATGTTAGTATTAGTCCAGAGTATTTTCTTGATCTTGATTCAGGTAGGATAAACCTTTCAGAACTAATTGGAAAAGGAATAGGGCTGAAGTACTTAAATATTAATCGCTGTATTCATTGTGGGCGTGAAACAAAGAAACTGTTTGGTCAGGGGTTTTGTTACCCATGTTTTATAAAGGTACCGGAAGCGGAGGAGTGCGTTTTAAGGCCTGAACTATGCAGAGCACACGAGGGTATTGCCCGCGATTTGGAATTTGCCAAGGCAAATTGTCTTGTGCAACACTACGTTTACCTGGCATGGACTGGCGGCTTAAAGGTTGGTGTTACAAGGTATCACCAAATACCCACCCGATGGGTTGATCAGGGAGCAACCTTTGCCGTAAAGATCTGTCATACTCCTAACCGTTATACAGCAGGATTGGTTGAGGTAGAGCTAAAAAAGATTTTTGCCGATAAAACGGCTTGGCAACGTATGCTCACCGATTCAAGCGAGCTACCGTCCGATTTTTTGACCAGTAAAGCAAAAGCGCTTGAATTTATAAATGGTAAAAATTTAAGTTACATTCCTGAAAGCGATGTGGTTTACCGTGTAAGCTATCCAGTAATTCAACTTTCAGATAAGGTAAGATCCGTTAACCTGGAAAAAGTTAATGCAATTGAGGGTAAACTGGTTGGTATAAAAGGACAATACCTGATTTTTGAATCAGGTATTGTAATCAATATTCGGAATCATTCAGGATACTTGGTTGATATTACCTTTTAAATGTTGGTAATATCCGTTGCAATTTTTAGAATTTTCAACAGTTGACCGCTATGGTCAAAAATTGGAGTGTAGGTCTCAAGAAGTAGATGTTCCTGTCCATTAACCCTAATGCGGGTTTTATGCTTACGGATGTTTCCCCTGAGAATATCGCTCCACATCTTATCGTACGAGGCTTTTTCGGTCTCGGACAGTATAAGGTTCTCTGCGTGGTGCAATCCAATTATGTCGTCACGATTGGCTCCAAGGAAGTTGAGGTAACTATCATTGATGTTAATCACGTAACCCTTGGTATCGTACTCCATAACAAAAGCAGCAGCATTCAGGGCATTAACTAACCCTTCGAGTTCAAGGGTTTTACGGGCAGCCTCTTCCTGAGTGGCTTGGAGTTCCTCCATGTTCTGGCGCATCTCTTCCTCCTGGGCAGCCATCATTTCCGCTTGTTCTTTAGATTTCATTAAAAGTTCAGCGGTCAGGGTATTAACCTTTACGGTATGCAGGGTCGATGCAATGCTTTTGGCAATATCCTTGAGGAACTGAACCTCGTGCTCTTTAAGCTCCTGAAGCGAGGCAATTTCAATAACCCCCATAACCTCCTCTTCAAATATCAAGGGAACAACTATTATGTAATTGGGGTTAATACCACCAAGCCCTGAGGTAATCTCTATATAATCCTGTGGAACTTCTTTCAAAATGATAGCATCGCGTTCAGCAGCGCAAGCACCAATAAGACCTTCGGCAAAATGGTAGCTTCGTTGCATAACCCTGTTCCTGTCGTAGGCAAACATGGCAACCATATCGAAGGTTTTATCGCCAGTTTCCTTGTTTTCGCTCAAAACGAATAATCCACCAACCTGAGCGTTCAGGTACCAAACAAGGTTTTTAATAAGTTCCTGGCTTAGCAGGCTAAGGTTATTGTTGTTCTGACGAAGTATTTCACCAAACTTTGCCATTCCCTCATTGGTCCACCGCTTCTTTTCCTCCTCAACTTTTCGTTTTTCTTCTTCATCACGAGCTCTACGGAGATTATCGCGCATTTCAATAAGCGACTTACCTAGCTGATCCTCATCGCTTAGCAGCGCAAGGTCAACATTTAGGTTTCCTGCACCAATCTCACGGGCAAATGAGGTTTTGGAGTTTACACCAGCAAGCGACGCGCTTACCGCCTCAACCATTTGGCTTATTTCATCGTTCGATGAGGTTCTAATGTCAATGCTGCTAACAATCTTTCCCTTTGCAAACTCATTAAGTATTTGGGTGATTTTTTTAATGGGCAACGTAATGTTGTTGGAAACAAAGTAAACCATAAAAATAATTACCAATAAACCTACCAAGGCGATGAAGAGGCTTGTGTTGTAACTCCTGTTTGCTTGAGCCATAATATCGGTTACAGGAACAGCAATTCCAATTGACCAAGGTGTTTGTGTATTACCTATTCGGATAGGCTCAAAAGTGTAGTAAATCCTATCACCTTTGTTATTTTGATGGGTGAAGCTAAAGGCTTTCCCTTTCTGAACCTGAGCTAGTATGTTGTGTTGATTATTAAACTCAGGTAATACTTCGGTTATATTCTTTTTGAAAATTGAGGAATCGGGGTGGGCAATAAAAACACCCTTATATGAAAGTAAAAAGGCGTAGCTATTGGGGTAAGGTTTAATGGTATTTACCAGTTGCTGAAAGCGGGTAAGTATTAGGTCGGCACCAATTAAACCAATAAACTTACCATTTTCGAGAAGTGGCGATGAGAGTGTGGTCATCATTTGTCCCCGTTGGAGCTCCGATGTGTATGGTTCAACAATGATCTCCTTGGCAGCACTTTTCATGCTACCGTAGGTTGGGGGATCGCCGGTTAAGCTGCGCATTTCAGCTTTTGTTTTGTAAACCCCATCTTGCTTATAAACTATGTAGAAGTGCCGGCCATAAGGGAGTGTCCAGTTGGGGTCAAGGTTGCTTAGCTCCCAGCTATCCCAGTAAGCATCTATATGTGGAGTGGTTAGAATAACCCTATTGTACATGGGGTAGATTAACTTTTGCCATTGATCAAAGGGCATCTGCTTGTATTCCATGAATGCGGCAGCAAGCGTCCGGGTTACAGCAAAATCTTGGTTTATCCAACTTTCAATGTTAAGGGCGTACTGTCGGGCATAACTATTGGTTAGCTTAATGGATTGCTCGTATGCTAAACGGCGCGACGATGAACTTATGAAGTAAAAAACTATTGAAAAAATAATAAAAGCACTACCCAGGATGTAGTATAGTATTTTCTGCCGGATGGTAAGTTTTAATCTCATAGCCGTTTTAATTATGCCATTTACGTTTCACAATATTACAAAAAAATGATTGTTTATGCAGATATTAAGGAATTTTATTTAATTTGGCAGTACCATTTTATTCAAAAAATTTCCATGCTAAATTTATTTAAAAAACATAGGGATGATGAGCTCGAAAAAAGGATTGACTGTTTAAGGTCAATTCTTCTTTTCAAGGAGGTTGATCATTCAACTCTTCGTAAAATTGCATCAGTACTTGAGTCTTGTGAGGTTAAAAAAGACGAACGGTTATTCAACAAAGGCGATAGGGACTACTCTTTATACATTGTAGTAAGCGGCAAGGTTAAGGCTCACGATGGCAGTCACACCTTTGCCACCTTTGGCCCAAATCAGTACTTTGGGGAGTATTCACTTCTCGATTCCTCAGCTCGATCCACAGCAGTAACTGCCATGGAGGATTCCGTGTTACTTAGGTTACACCAGGAACAATTCAATAGATTTTTACAAAAAATACCAAGCCTCTCCAGAACTCTTTTACTCGGTTTAGTTTGGCGCTTAAGGGATTACAATGTACTTGAGGCAGAGCTTACGGCTAAAAACCTCGAAATAAAAAAACAAAAGGAGGAAATTGAACAGCAGAGCAAGGAGCTGGAACTGCTGAACCAAATGAAAGACAAGTTCTTTGCAATCATAGCCCATGATCTTAGGAATCCTTTCAGCACAGTACTTTCCCTGTCGGAGTTGTTGGCCAAGGAGTTTGCCAATTTTGATCAAAACAACCTGCAAATGTTCATTGAGCAGATTTACAAGTACTCAAACAAGACATTTAACCTGCTCGAGAACCTTTTACAGTGGTCAATGCTACAAACCGGAAGGTTAACACCTAAACCTCAAATGGCAAACCTAGCCGATGTTATAAACGACACCATTGATTTGCTAAAAGGAACTGCACTTAACAAATCCATAAACCTATACTGGGCCTTACCAACCGATTCATATGCATATTTTGATGTTAATATGATTACCACGGTTGTTCGTAATCTTATTAGCAATGCCATAAAGTTCACCCCTCAAAATGGCGAAGTTGTTGTTCAGGTTGATGCTGAACCTGATCACTATAGAGTCTCAGTAATTGATACTGGGGTCGGAATACCCGATGAGGTTATTCAAAAACTATTCCGCATCGATTCGAACCCAACCACTTTAGGAACTAATGAGGAGAGTGGTACCGGACTAGGGTTAATACTCTGCAAAGAGTTTGTTGAGAAAAACGGAGGTACAATTGGGGTTAGGAGCGTGGTAAGCAAAGGTTCAACATTTTACTTCACTGTGCCGCGCATTGAGGTGAAAAAGCAATGAAAGTAGCTATTTTAGGCACTCGCGGTATTCCCAACCGGTATGGAGGTTTCGAACGATTTGCCGAAGAACTATCGCAGGAACTTAGCAAAAGGGGTTACAGGGTCTATGTAACCAGTCCTGCAGATCATTCCTGTGAGGAACTCAATGCCAATAGCATTTTTAAAGTTAACTTAAGGGTACCAAGATTTCTCACACCAAACCTGGCTACACTTTATTACGATTACATCTCCCTTAAATGGGCAATTAGAAATAATGTTGATGTAGTTATTGAATGCGGGCACTCGTTTGCCCCGTTGCTGCTTTTTATTTCGGCGTCAATACGGGGGAAAATAATTACTAACCCCGATGGGATTGAGCATAAGCGTAAGAAATGGGGCTGGATTGCTAAAAGCTACCTGCGCTTTTCGGAGTATCTAGCCTTTAAGCTATCGGCACAACTTGTTTGCGACAACAGGGCATTAGTCCAGTACTACTCAACCAGGTATAAAAGATGGCTTCACTACATTCCATACGGAGCTCATCCCTTGATGCAAGCCCCTGGCAGACCAGATGTGTTAGAAAAATTGCATATCGACGAATATTACCTGCTAATTACAAGAATTACCCCTGAAAACAACGTTGAAACAGTATTAAGTTATTTTGCCCATAGTGGCCAACCATGCCTGGTTGTTGGCGATTTAACATCAAGCTATGCAAAAAAAATAGTTGGAAAATTCAGTCATTTTAGAAACATTCATCTCCTGGGTGCCATTTATGACCAGCAAATCTTAAATGGCTTGAGATTTTACTGCAAAGCATACATCCATGGGCATTCAGCTGGTGGCACTAACCCTTCGTTGCTTGAGGCTATGGCTTGTGGCTGTTTTATTATTGCACACAATAATCCTTTTAATCGTGATATTATGGGAGAGCAGGGGCTATATTTCAAAAACATAGCCACACTGGGGAGTTGCATTTCCCAATTTGAAAAACTAAACGATGTTGAGGTAAATAGGGTAAAAGAGCAAAACATTCAAGCCATTGAGCGCAATTTCTTATGGGAGAAGGTTGCTTTGGCTTATATAGATGTAATAGAAAGGTTGAAAAAGTAAGGGGCTACATTTTCAGTAGCCCCTTTTCTATTATTCGAGAATTAATTTTCGGATAAGATACTTCTTTGAGTTACCAAACCTGATGTAGTATAGCCCTTTTGGAAGCCTCTCCATATTATCGGTAATATCAGTTTCAGTGTTTTCAATGGTAATATCTCTGTATCTCACTTTATTTCCTATTGCGTTGTAAAACTCCAGCTTGTACCTTCCGGGTTCAAACCCCGTAATCCTAATGCTGAAATTACCAGTCGTGGGATTTGGGTAAATGCTAATGCTATACATCTTATCGGTTGGGAGAGAGTTAGGTAGTGCAATTTTTATTACAGCGGTATCGGTGGCGGCGCAACCAAACTCATTGGTAACAGTTACCCAGAACTTGAAAATACCCTCACCATAGGTTTGACCATCAACCAGCAAGGTTTGTTCAGTAGTTGAATTGTTCCATAGATAACTGGAGAATCCTGTTCCCGCATCGAGGGTGTATTGCTGCGTGGTGTCAATTCTGATTGTATCGTCAGGTAAATCAATCACAGGCAGAGGATTAATAGTGATTGTGAAGTCGCTTGAGGTGGCCTGGCAACCACCAGCAAAGGTAGCAATCACGCTATAAGTACCAGCCTCAGTAGCCAGGTATTGGGGTTGGGTTGCTTGGTCAATATCGTTGCCATCCTTACGCCACTGGTAGGCCGAACCACCTGATGGATTAGCTTGTAAGAGTACATTAACCTCATCGCCCTCGCACCAGTTGGCTGGGTCAGTGGTTTCAATTGTAACAGCTGGGGTGCTAATCACACTTACTTCAATTGTATTGCCTATAGCTGTACAGCCGTTTGTAGTTGCGCTTAAACTATATATACCAGCAGCGCTAACATTCAGGGTTGGATTCGTTTCACCGGAAATCGGATTGCCATTCAACAACCATTGGTAGCTGTCGGCAGTTTCGGCTGTGAAGGTTACGTTAATGGTTGTACCCTCGCACCAAACTGTAGGATCGGAAGTTGATATTGTAGCAGAGGGTAGAGGTTTAACAATAATATCCTTAGCCTCAGAGTTCACACATCCGTTTCCATCGGTGTAGGTGTACGTGATGGTATGTGTGCCAGCACCAGCGGCAGCCGGATCGAATGTACTACCCGAAACGCCGTTACCGGAGTAAACCCCGCCTGTAGGTAAGCCTCCATCGAGGGTGATGGGTGCAGCATCCACGCAAACGGGAGTAAAATCGGCAAGGGTAACGGTTGGCAATGGGTTCACGGTAATGTCCTTGGAGGCCGAGTTCACGCACCCGTTTCCATCGGTGTAG